>QMYD01000001.1 GCA_003662485.1 Candidatus Hecatellales archaeon
CCAGGCGAGCTTTCAGACGCCAAGCGGGTTGCAAGAACACTGGGAATCAAACATTTAATCGTGAAGTTTAACGAGTTGGAGCTGCCAGGCTTCGCTGAGAATCCTCCAAACCGCTGCTACCTCTGTAAGAAGGCTAGGTTTAAACTGCTCAGGAGGATTGCTGAGGAGAGAGGTTTCAGCACCGTCGCCGATGGAACCAACATGGATGATGTAGGCGAGTATAGGCCTGGGCTTCAAGCCTTAAAGGAGGAGGAGGTTTACAGCCCCCTTCTCGAAAACCAGCTGGGGAAGAAGGATTCGAGGATGCTGGCTAGATTCCTAAGGCTACCCGTAATGGATAAGCCAGCCGACACCTGCCTCGCAACAAGGTTTCCCTACTACCATAGAATGGACTTGGCTGGTTTAAGGAGGGTGAGGCTTGCTGAAGCCTACCTCAAGCGCAGGTGGGGTCTAAAGCTTGTAAGAGTGAGAAACCATGGAGACCTAGCGAGAATTGAAATTGAAAGCCGTGAGCTTCCCTCAGTGTTGAGGGAGGAAAGCCTTAGGGAGGCTGCTGGAAGGCTTAGGAGGCTTGGATTTAGGTATGTGACCCTAGACCTCTCCGGCTATCGGAGGGGGGTTTTCGACGAAAACCTGAAAGGGAGAAGGCTTGAAGGAGGTAGGGGGAAGCCGCATGCTTAACGTTGAGCGGGTGAGGGAGGATTTTCCCCAGCTTAAAGCGGGAATCATATATTTCGATAATGCAGCTAGCAGTTTAACGCCGAAAACCGTAATCGATAAGATGCTTGAATACTATGTGGAGTATCGCTCCAATATTGAAAGGGGGGTTTACAGTCTTTCCCAGAGAGCAAGCGAGGAATATGAGGATGCTAGGAGAACGCTAGCCAAGTTCATAGGAGCAAAAAACCCGGACGAAATAGTTTTCGTCAAAAATACCACGGAGGGGATAAACATTGTAGCCCACGGTTTAACCTTCAACCGTGGAGATAAAATCGTTACAACCCTCCTAGAGCATCATTCTAACCTTCTCCCCTGGATGCGTTGCAAGCAGCGCTATGGGGTTAGGGTTGAAATGGTTAAGCCGAGTGGGGAGGGCCTCCTAGACCCAGCCGAGTTCGAGAAAGCCGTAGACGACAAAACCAAGCTTGTAGCTGTGACGCATGTTTCAAATGTTCTTGGAACCGTGACACCTGTAAGGGAGATAGCCCAAATAGCCCATGAGCATGGAGCCCTCCTACTGGTGGATGGGGCTCAAGCCGCCCCCCACCTAGAGGTTGACGTGAGAAGGCTTGACTGCGACTTCTACGCTCTTTCAGGCCATAAAATGTGTGGGCCAACAGGCTCAGGTGTGTTATACATTAAGGAGGAAGTTAGCGAAGCCTTAGAGCCCTTATATGTGGGGGGTGGAACCGTTGAATACGTTGACTTGGAAGGCTTCAGACTGCTGAGGGGGCCTGAAAGGTTTGAGGCTGGAACCCCAGCCATAGGGGAGGTAATAGGGTTGAAGGCAGCCGCCCAATACCTCATAAGCCTTGGGAGGAGGAACATAGAAGCCCACGAGCGTGAGCTTTCAAGAATGGTCTACGAGGGCCTATCCAGCCTTAAAGGGGTTGAGGTTTACGGTCCAAGCCCAGAGTTCAAGCTTGGGGTTACCTCTTTCAACCTGGCTGGGCTGAACCCTCACGATTTAGCCTCAATCCTCGACTTGAAGGCTGGCATTGCTGTTCGATCTGGGATGCACTGCGCCCAACCCCTCGTAAGACAGGTGCTGGGGAAGCCTGAAGGAACAGTGCGGTTATCCCTATACGTTTACAACACGGCTGAAGAGGTGGAAATCTTCCTCTCAACCATGCGGGAGCTAGTCAGGGAAATAGCTTAACCCCCCGGGGGTTCCTCGATTTTCCTTGTAAGCTGCCCTATGGTCCTCCCTAACACTTTGCTTCCAAGCTTCATAACGACTAAGGGGTTATCCACAATCTTCCCAACGATGGAGGCTAGATGGGAGTGTAGATGATGCCTTATACAGTCCCCTATTACGGCATGTAATCACGCTGAAACATATCTTTCCGGGAAGTTTCAAATACTGTCTTCCAAAGTAGATTTTTGCATGTAAAAATGTATGCAAAAAGTACCTTAATAAAAAGGGGAAAATCTTCCCTCTTTTCCTTAAAAAGGCTTAATTTTCCCTTTTTCTTAGGTTTTTGCATGGAAAGACTTATATACAATGTATGTGCAAAAATATTTTGGTGGTGTCCTGGGGCTTGGTAAAGCTTAGATTTCGTGTGGGGGGTATGGAATTCGAGAGTGAGGGAAGCATCGACGAGATTAAGGAGCTTATAGCGAAACTAGCGGCTGAGGGATACCGGACGGAGAAGATTTCAGGGGAGAGGGAGAGCCTCAGAGAGTTTATACCTGACCAGGAAACCCTCGTAAGGTTCATACTTTCGAAGCCGAATTTTGAGCATAACCTCTTCGAGGTAGCTGAACACTTCTTTGGGAGGAGGATAACCTCCAGCGGCCTCGACGCTCGAAGATATAATGCGCTTTATCGAAGGCTTGAGAGGGCGAGGAAGAAGATTGAGAGGGATTATGGAGGACATTTTGAAGCTGTTTGGGCTAGGGGGCGGGGAGGAGAACTATACAAGGTTTTCAGGTTCATTAGGGGTAGACCCCCGCAGAACCTTGAAACCCCCCTCGTAAACGGGGATGGAATACTCTAAAGGGGGGAGAAGCCATGAACATCTATGTTAGAAATGTGAGGGAGAGATGTATTAAGAGCTTTCTAGACGTGATCATAGCCTACCTGCTGGCTGAGAAACCCTCCTGGGGCTACGAGGTGATAGCAAAAATCTATGACAGGCTTCAAATTCTCCTAAGTCCTGGAGTTGTCTACCCCCTGCTCCACAACATGGAGAAGAAGGGCTTGGTGGAAAGGAGGAGGCTTGAAAGAAAGGAGGTTTACCGTTTAACCTCGCAGGGTAGGCAGTGGCTTAGGGAAATGCTGGACGCCGTAGCCTACGAAAACCTAGAATTCCTCTACAGATACCTACACGCCACCACTCATGAAGTAGAGGAAATAAAGGAAAACAGTTTAACCCCCTAACAAACCCCCTTTTTCCAAGATACGTCGACAAATTCAACACAGTGTTAAATGGGAAAAATTTATTCCTGAAGGTTACACGAGGCTTATTTCTATGTAGACATCGTCTGGCACATGGATTCGCATTATGCGTTTCATGAGTCTCTCGTTGGCTTCAACCTCCATCAGCCGCTTATGGATTCTTAGCTCCCAGCGGTCCCAGGTGTTGGTTCCCTCACCGCAGGGGCTCTTCCTCGTTGGAATCATGATTCGGCGGGTGGGAAGCGGTATGGGGCCTGAAACCTTAACCCCAACCTTTTCGGAAATCTCTTTAATTTCCCTGCAAACCTGGTCCAGCTTCTTATGGTCTATGCTGGTAAGCCTGATCCTTGCCTTTTGAGCCATGGCCTACCCATACCGCCTCCCAAGCTTCTTTCAGCCCTTCTGAGTTATCTCCTTAACCACTCCAGCCGCAATGGTGGTTCCCATATCCCGAATGGCAAATCTTCCAAGCTGGGGGAGTTCAGCGTAGTGTTCAAGCACGATGGGCTTGGCTGGCTGAAACCTAACTACGGCGCTGTCACCTGTCTTTAGGAAGCTTGGGTTCTGCTCTATTACCTCACCAGTCCTCGGATTGATCTTCTGCATGAGCTCGGCGAACCTAACCGCCATCTGGGCTGTGTGGGCGTGGAGTACGGGCATGTATCCCTGCGCTATGGAGGTTGGATGGTAGATGACGATTATCTGGCCTATGAACTCCTTCACCACGGTTGGCGGGCTGTCTGGGTGGCCTGCAACATCCCCCCTGCGCAGGTCTGTTTTAGAGACTCCCCTAACGTTGAAGCCTATGTTGTCGCCTGGCTCAGCCTTCGGAATCCTCTGATGATGGGTTTCAATGCTTTTAACTTCGCCCTTAACGCCTGGAGGCATGAAGATAACGGTGTCACCCTCCTTGAGAACGCCGGTTTCAACCCTCCCAACCGGGACGGTGCCAACGCCAGTAATCGTGTAGACGTCTTGAACTGGGATGCGTAGAGGCTTATCGATGGGTTTAGGCGGGACTTCAAAGGTGTCTAAGGCTTGAAGCAGCGTAGGCCCCTTCCACCACCCCATCTTCTCGCTGGGCTTAAGCAGGTTGTCTCCAGTCCAGGCTGAGATGGGAACGACAGGAATCTTCTCAACCTTGAAGCCGATAACCTTAAGGAGGTTTTCAACCTCCTTCTTGCATTCCTCAAACCTCTCCTGACTCCAGTTCACGGAGGGGTCGTCCATCTTGTTTATGGCTACAGTCAGCTGGTTTACTCCCAACGTCCGAAGGAGGAAGGCGTGCTCCCTCGTCTGTCCTCCAGGCGAAATTCCAACCTCGAATTCACCTTTCTTCGCTGAGACGACGAGGAGGGCGCAGTCAGCCTGGCTTGCCCCCGTAATCATGTTTTTGATGAAGTCTCGGTGGCCTGGAGCGTCTATGATGGTGAAGAAGTACTTGTCGGTTTCAAACTTCCAGTAGGCTAGGTCTATGGTTAAGCCTCTTTCCCGCTCCTCCTTAAGCTTGTCCATGATCCAGGCGAACTTGAAAGTGTCTCCCCTGCCAAGCCTTTCAGATTCTTGGGCGTAGGCTTGAATCTCCCTATCGCTGACGGCTCCGGTAAGGTATAGGATGTGGCCCATGCACGTGGACTTCCCATGGTCTACGTGTCCAACTACCACTAGGTTAAGGTGGGGCTTTTCAGGCATACGGATTTCACTCCCCACAAGTCAAGGCTTTCAAACCTTGCTTTTCCAGAGCATTCCATAGATATTACTACGCCATATAAAAGCTTTCGGAGAAGCCTAAAGCTTAAATCCGTTTCCCCCTTCATCTTAGAAGGCGGAAAAGGTTCCGGTGTAGGGCTTGAGCGAGAAACTTAAGGAGCCTGAAATAAAGATCTTAGGGAATTGGAGCTTTGAAGACGTAAAAGTTGAAGACCCAGGACTCGTAAGATACATAAGCCTTAAACCAGTTTTCATCCCCCACTCTGGAGGACGCCACGAGCATCAGCGCTTCAAAAAGTCTGAGGTAAACATTGTTGAGAGGCTTGTAAACCAGCTTATGAAGCCTGGGAAAAACGCTGGTAAGAAGGCGAGGGCCATCCAAATCCTCAAAAACGCCTTTGAAATCATCCACTTAAGGACAGGGCAGAACCCCATCCAGGTTCTAGTGAAGGCTATTGAGAATGCAGCCCCCTGCGAGGATACCACCAGGATAAGCTATGGTGGAATCGTCTACCATGTGGCCGTTGATATGGCGCCCCAGCGTAGAGTTGACTTAGCCCTACGCTGGCTCACTGAAGGAGCGAGGAAGGCAGCCTTCAACAACCTGAAAACCATAGATGAATGTCTCGCCGACGAGATTATTCTGGCAGCCAATAGGGATAGTCGAAGCTATGCTGTATCCAGGCGGGATGAGCAGGAGAGGATAGCCTTATCCTCAAGGTAGGGGGTTGAAGGCTTAGCGGGTTGGCTTCTGCTTTCTACCCCGTAAAAGCTCTCTGAGTGAAACCCCATTTACAGCCAGAACCTGGTAGCGTACGCCTGGCAGGTCTCCATAGGCTTTCCCCATGGGGCCTCCAATCCCCCCAATCAGCACCTCATCATGCTCGTCAATGAAGTTTAAGGCGCCATCCCTAGGGCAGAAGGCCGTAACCACCTTCCCATTTTTGATGAGCTGAACCCTTACGCACTTCCGCACGGCACTGTTCGGCTGCCTACTCTCAATACCCACTTTCTCTAGTACGATGCCCTTAGCCATGGGGGCTCCTTCAAGCGGGTCAGCCTTAACATCTAAGCCCAGCATCCTACGCTTATAATGGCGGTCGCTCCACCTAAACTTCTGCCTACGCTTGAGCAAGTTCCTAGCTGCAAACTCTCCAGGCATAGGGGCTCCCCTTCGAGGAGGCTGAAGCCTTCAGCCCTTTCAACTAGCGAAAAGGCTTATTTGAGTTTTTCTCCTCCTCCAGCCAGGGCAGAAGCCCGGCACCCCTTTCACCCGGAGCTTTAAAGCCCCTTGGAGCTGGAAAGGCGGGTTTGCATTCAATCCTAAACCGGCTGCAGGCCCGCTGGATGAGGCTGGAAAGATTTTCCCGGTAAGCCCTAGAATTTAGGTTTTCCCTAAGCCTCCCAGCAAGCCCAGGCTTCAACTCCTCTAGGGCAGGGGCTAAGAACTCCAAAACCCACCTCTTCAAGTTAAGTAGGTCGTAGAGGAGGAGGCTGCAACCCGCGGAGGCCGCTGCCCCCACCACCACTGAAACCGTTTCGGGATCATCATTTACCCCCGGAATTATGGGGCCGTAGAAGAGCCAGGTTTCAACCCCTAAACGTGAAAGCTTTTCTAGGGCTTTGATTCTGGCTTTGGGTGGTGGGGCTCCAGGCTCGAGGAGGCTTGCCACCCCCTCATCCAGTGTTGTAACCGTTACTCCCACATCGAAGCCAGCTCTAACAATGGTTTCCCCATCCCTCAGAACTAGGGGGGACTTCGTTTGAATGGAGGCCTTAAACCCATAGGCCTCTATAAGCCTTAACGCTTGACCCGTAAGGTTGAGTTTAGCCTCCAAGGGCTGGTAGGGGTCGGTAACCGTTCCAACCCCTATAAGCCCTTTAGGCCTACGCCTAAGGTCAGCCCTAAGCCTTTCAAGAAGCCCACGCTTAGCTAAGACAAAGCCTCCCCAGTTTTCAGCCATCCTCCTATCGCCTAAAACAGCCTTCGAATAACAGTATTTACAGCCATGCTCACATCCCACATAAGGGTTTAAAGCATAATCTAGGTCGGGAAGCCCGCTTGGGTAAAGAGCCCTACGACACCCAGTCCAACCATAAACAGTCATCCTAAACTAAGAGAGGGAAACCCTACCCATTAAGCCTTCCAAGCTAGATGGGAAAAATTAAAAATGGGGGATTCTTAGGGTTTCACTGGGAAAACCTTTCTTAAAAGCGCCAGTAAGGCAACAATAAGCATTACCACCAGTAGGGTTATTGGAGTTATCATCGTCCATATGGTTGGAGTAACTTCACCGCCAACAGCTGGTGGGGTTACCGAAGCCTCATCTGCTCCTATGTCTGGGGCTGCTCCAATAATCCTTGGATCACCCTCAAAGTCTGTGGATGGGAGTCCCGGAGGATCTGGAACATTAGCTGTCCCCTTATCAATCACCGGAGAAGTAGCCTTCAAATGGAAGTCATAGCCTGCAGGATCAACAAGCTGAGGATCAACATTTAGGTTGCTGCCTTCCTCCGTCCAAGAACCCCAAACATCCGAATAATCATTATTGTATGCAATTCTAGAGGTTACTTCATCATGTATGTATATGTCCTTTCCCGAGGAAGCCTCGTTTGCATAAACTATATTGTTGTAAACATAAGCCGTTTCAGCGAAGCTGATGTAAAGGCCGCCTCCATTTCCATTCAAAGCCTCATTACCGTAGATCGTATTCCCAATCAAATAAATAATATTTCTGGAACTCCAGCCAACCCAGAGACCTCCACCCTCAACATTATCTACGTTGCCAGTTGCCTGATTCCATGCAATAATATTATTTCTCACAGTATAATTGCCAAATGGAGTTATTAGTGCTACCCCGCCGCCTCTGCTAAGATTACGATCGGGGTCTCCCAGCGTCTTATTGTTATAGACTTGGTTGTTTTCTAACGTTATATTTTTATGTGTGTCTACATAAATCCCGCCGCCATACCTCTTAGCTGTACTATTTTTCACAATGCAGTTGGTAATTGTGATATTGTAGTATGCCATGGCCGCATAGATTCCTCCACCATTATCTGGTGATTCGCCATTTTGAATGGTTATCCCGTTGATTACAATGTTTGCTTCCGCCCCAGAACTCCAGTCATACAGCCTTAGTGTGGTGTAGTTGTTTTGTCCGTCTAGGATGATTTGGGTGGCTGGGACTCCCGGCTCGTTTGTTATGGTTAGGGACTTATGCTCTGTATCTGGAGGAACATACTTGAAGTTTCCTTTGTAGGTTCCTGCAGCAAGATATATAATATCATCTTCTCCATTGTTCTCAGCATCGTCTAGGGCGTCCTGGAATTCGGTAGCATTTGTTACGTGGAATTCTGCTGCAAGTGCTGGCTGCACAGCCACCATCATGCCTAAAAGAAAAGCTAATAGTAGGAGTGTTGCTGAAATCTTCAATTTAAAGCCTCCTAAACGTTTCTTTTCTTCTTCAAATCTATTAAAAAAATTTTTCGCTGGAGGATTATGCTGACAGTTTACGTTGGTATAGGAGTTTTCTGAGTATTTTGCTTGTTTTAAGCCAGGTTTCTAGGCGGATGGTTAGCTTAGCCTCCAAAGCCTTTAAGGCTTCCTTTAGGCTTGAAAACTTTTCAGGCTTGCTCTTAAGCATGGCTCTAACGCTTTCCCTAACATTCCAAACGCCTACTGGTAGTAGGTATCCTCCATGGATTTCCCTTAAAATTAGGACTCCAGCCTGCCTGCGTTCGGCTTTTAGGGCTTCAGCCACAGCCAGCCTGGCTGAGAAGTAGCAGCCCCCCACCTCCGGGTAGGTGGTTCGACCCTTATAGCCCTCATAGTCCCCCATGAATTCAGCTTTTTCCCCAGCTGGATTCCAGACGGTTCCGGGAAACCAGGCTTCAATCCACTCGAACTCCCAGGCTTCAGGGGTTAGTAGGGCTGCGAAGAGGTTGTCTAAATGCTTGAAACTGTAAACTCTGTATTCGTTGATTGGGGGGTAGTTTTTAATTTCGCCTACGAGGCTTAGGCTAACCATGCTGTCCACGGCGGTTATACTCCACCTCGTTGGAACAAGCCTCCTAAAACGTTTCTCACCAAACATTCCAAGGCTGAAGGCTTTCTGAATGCGTGAGATGGGGAGGCCAGCCCTGTAAAGGCTTAAAACAGCATCCCAAGCCTTCAAATCCCAGTCATAATAGTATTTCTCAAGCTGCCTATCAGCTGTTTGAGGGATAATCTTTAACGTTTTGAGGGGTGCGGAGGGGCCGAAGGGCTGGCTTTCATCACTTAGGAGGATTGAGCCCCTAGGCTTCCTCGTAAACTCAGCCTCAGCTTCAACAGGCCTCTCGGAGAGGATCATCTCGTGGAGTTGGTCTAGGAGTTTTCCACCGGTTTGGGGTTGGTCTACTCTAACCTTTGATAAGCCCCTAACCAGCGAGTACCTTAAACCAACGATTTCTTCTAGGCTTTTCCCCAGCCAGGCTTCTGGTAGGTCGAGGGTTGAGGTGTCCCCGTGGAAGGGGGGTATCAAAGGTCCAAGGTAAACCTTTGGGTAGCCTAGCCTCCCAACGAAAACTCCTGGTGGGGAGGAGCCCTCAACCCTCTCCGAAGCCTTAAAAACAGGGCTTTTAAGCATCATTTCGGCTTTAAGCAGAAGTGGGCATCTAGCCTTCCCGCAGAGCATCCTCCCAGCCTTGCAGGCTAGGCAGAGGGAGCCATAGCTTGGAACCCTAACCCTCACAGTTTCAGCTAGCCTAGAAAGCCTCCAGCTAAGCCATCTAAGCTCCTCAGACAGCTGCAAACCTCCAAAGGAAAGGAGGAAAACCCGTAGAAAATATATCTTCCTGTGGCGCTGACTTTCAACAGACCTAAAAACCTTACAACTAATTTTTAATTTAACGAAAAGCTTTTTCACCTCACTTTAACATCAATGATTTCTGCTTTTTGATGCTCTACTATCTTTCTTGGGTTCAGCTTTGAAAGCTTGTCGATGCTTCCTCCCCCACCAATTACAAACTCATTTTCAAGAACCCTAGGATCCACTATTGTTCTAACATTTACCCCAACTGGGGGAACCCCACCGACCTCACAGCCAGCTATTTCCTTAACCTCCTCAGGGGTTGCAAACCTAACCGAGCCAAAAAGCTTCTCAAGCCTCTCCAAATCCACTCTCGCCTCACCATCTACAACAACCAGTACAGGCCCACCCCTCTCAGCAATGAAAAGTAAAGACTTTACTATTTGCTTTGGCTTTGAACCCGTTGCCTTAACCGCCTGCTCCACGGTCTTAACGGGCACACCCACACTTATTATCTCACCACCAAGCCTCCTAACCAACTCCTCAAAGCTTTCTTTCACCATCCCCCTCACCCTACTTCAGCAAACAAGTTAGGACATATTCTCAAACTGTGTAGCATACTAACTAATAGTTTTTAGTTTACGTGTAAGTTAGGCTTTTTTGGTGGAACGAAATTATTTGATGCTGACGAGCCTATTAGAATGAGAAATAGTTAGGTTTTATCCCTTTTTTAAAGGTGTTTAAACGATTATTACGTTGTCTATGTTGAAGTATTTGCGGGCTAGCTGCCTTATTCTGTTTGCTCTCTCACCTTTCCGCCCTATGGCTAAACCCTTCTCCCTCTCGTCTATCTTCACCACCACGATTTTTCTTCCATCAAGCTTCTCCGTAAGCCTAATCTCCTGAACCTTTACGGGCATGAAGGCATTTTTAACAAACTCAACGGGGTCGTCTGAATACTCTATGATGTCTATATCCTTCCCCGTCATCCTCTTTAAAACCTTAACCTTCCCTCCCGATTTGCCTACGGCTAAGCCTCCCTCCTTCTCCTTGGTTATGAAGATGAGCTTGTTCTGCTTGTCGTCTATGATGCAGTCCTTAGCCGTCGCCCCGGTTACGCTTTCGAATAAGGCGATGTAGCGCATTTCCTCAGCGGTTAGCTTTATTTTCCCAGCCACAGGCTAACCCTTCCTCCTTCCACGCTTCTTCGCTGGGGAGAGGGCTAGAATACCTGAATCTCCTGGGTCGCGAATGGCTAGGGCGGAAACCGTGTAGGGTTTCCCGCAGGCCGCCCCCAAGTCTAGGCTTGTAAGCTTGGAGTCGAGTATGGGTACCCCAGCAAGCTTGGCTAAGCTTTCAAGCTTTTTCCTATGCTCTGGGGGGAGGTTTCCAGCTACAACCACCAGTTTAGCCTTCCCCCCTCTTAAGGCTTCAAGGGTTTCCTTTAGGCCTAGGGTTACCTTCCCTGTTCTCACAGCTATGGATAGGGCTCTGGTCAGCGTGCTACTGCTCAGCTCTGGCTCCCTCCAAGCCTTCCAGGCGTCATATACAGTTCGATGATTCCCGTCCCCACTGGTATGAGCTGACCGCAGATCACGTTTTCGGTTACGCCTTTAAGGTCATCTTCCAAACCCTTAATGGAGGCATCTATTAGGGTTGGAACGGTTATCTCGAAAGCAGCCCTAGCCAGCACACTCGCCTTCTCCCCCGTAACGCCGTGGCGTCCTATCTGCATAACATCACCGTTAAAGGTCATAATGTCGGCTACGAGCATTATATGCCTAATATCGACGTCGAGGCCTTGCTCTTCAAGCACCCCCACAATTTCGTTAATAATGGCGTTTCTGGCAGCCTCAATGCCGAGGGTTGAAGCTATCTCATGAATGTTGTTGGTGGTTGTTCTCGTAGGGTCAACCTCTGGAATCCTTAGGACTCTGGCTAGGTTGGAGCCGTCTGTTTGGATCACCCATTCACCCTTGTCCCAGACCACCATGGCCCTCCTAATGCCTGGTATCCCCTTAATCGGGATGTAAGCGATCCTCGTGAGGATTTTGGGGAGGTCAGCTGGATTCCGGGGTGTCAGGATAATCCTCCACCTTTCCTCCAGCGTAATGTTGCAGCCTGCAATTTTTATGAGGTCTCTCACCTCGCTTGGGGTTAGCCCACGCTCGTTTAGCGATTGGGGTGAAAGCTCAACAATCACAGAGGCCTTAGCATAGTCTATGTACATGGCTGTGGCTATGTCGCTTAGGGTGGTGTAAACGATGCTTTGAGCTATTTTGGCAGCCTTCTCCCTATCCTTCCTAAACTCAGGCTTAAGGTAAATGTTCATAATGGGGGTTGAAGGAGTCTTCCTCGCATCAACGATCTCAATGATCCTTGGGAGGCCGAGCGTAACGTTTCGCTCCTTAA
This sequence comes from Candidatus Hecatellales archaeon, assembly GCA_003662485.1. Taxonomy (GTDB): domain Archaea; phylum Thermoproteota; class Bathyarchaeia; order Hecatellales; family Hecatellaceae; genus B25. The sequence goes on from QMYD01000001.1 coordinate 12,034, forward strand.
CCCCTGCGAAGTGGAAGGTTCGAAGCGTCATCTGGGTTCCAGGCTCCCCAATAGACTGGGCGGTAACGATTCCGCAGGATTCTCCAGGCTCAATCTTCGCCATCTTATAGTCCCTAACCGTTGTTTCAACGGCTTCATCTACCGCTCTCTTGGGGAGGTCGGATTTAAGCAGGGCCTTCTTCAGCTCAGCGGTTAGGAGGGGTGTGAGCTCCCCTCTAACCTCCTCCACCTTTTTCAGAATGTACTCCTTGGGGGCAGGCTTCTCCCGACTATCCGCATAGGCTATTTTAAGCCTCTCCACCAGCCTCTCCACGTTTACAGCCTTCCCATGGTCGCTCTTCGCAGGGTCAACTCCATCCTCACCATAGCGGAACTGGATAATCTGGCCTGTAGCCGTCCTAACGGTTTCATCGTATTCCACCCTTACGTCTTGGAGAGCGTTGATGAGTCTACGCTGCATGTAGCCGCTCTGCTGAGTTCTGACAGCTGTGTCGACTAGGCCTTCCCTTCCACCCATGGCGTGGAAGAAGAACTCCCAGGGGTTCAGCCCATCCCTATAGCAGGAGCTAACGAAGCCCCTAGCCTCCGGGCTTACGTCTCCAGGCTTGAAGTGGGGTAGGGCCCTATCCTTGTAGCCTCGAATAATCCGCTTGCCACGGATGGACTGCTGGCCGAGGCAGGCAGCCATCTGCCCTATATTCAGGCTTGAACCCCTAGCCCCCGTCCTAGTCATCACGCTTCCACTGTTATCCATGCCGAAGTATTCGTCTGCAAGCACTCCTGCTTCATCCCTTGCGGCTGCCAGCTCATTCATGATGTAGATTTCAAGGGAGTCCTCGAGGGTTTGGCCTGGAAGCTTGATTAGTTCTCCCCTGTTAAACTTGTTTATGAGCTCCATAACCTTCTTTCTCGCCTCAGCCATCCTACGCTCTATTTTACGTTTAACTTCCTGGGGGATGTCAAGTTCATCCAGCGAGTAGGAGAAGCCCTTCATAGTAGTGTAAACGTTAACCATTCTTGAAAGCTTATTCAGGAAGTCCTTAGCCGCCTCAGTTCCCTTCTCCTTAACAATCCTGTGGAGGATGCTTTCAGGCTTCTCCGCTCCAATCGCATTCTTATCTATGACGCCGTGGAGGAGTTTTCCATCCTTAATCACCACGTAGGCGTCGTATTCGCATTTCTCTTTTAGGCATTGGGTGCAGCCCCTGCAAATACTCGCCCTAGCCACGTAGTCGAAGTCTTTGGGTAGGAGGAGGCTGAAGATATCCTTCCCAGACCAGAGGGGTTGAGGCTTCTTCACAGCTGGCTCGGGCAGGTCTCCCCTATAATCTATAGCCGCCAGGAGGGTGCAAACCTCCTCCTTGGTTAGGAGGGTGGTCTTCCTCGTGAGCAGGTAGGCTCCAGTAATGAAGTCTCGAATGGCTCCAATCAGCGGCCCACCATACCTCGGCGACAAAATCTGGTCTTGAACCTTCATGAGTTCGAGGGCTTCCGTTACGGCTTCCTCACTTTGGGGCACGTGAAGGTTCATTTCATCCCCGTCGAAGTCTGCATTGTAAGGTGGGCAGACGCAGAGGTGAAGCCTGAAGGTTCGGTAGGGTAAAACCTTAACCCTATGGGCCATCATGGACATCCTATGCAGTGAAGGCTGCCTGTTAAAGAGGACAATATCCCCATCCTTCAAGTGTCTTTCAACGATGAAGCCTGGCTCCAATACCTCCTTGATCTTGGAGCGGTCGGCTACAAACTCCAGCCTTATCCGCTTCCCGTCGGGTCTGAGCACGTAGAGGGCTCCAGGATACTTGTCGGGGCCGTTCTCCACAAGCTTCTTCATCTCTTCGAGGTTCCATTCCGTCACGACTTCGGGGTAGGTTAGCTTCATTGCCACCTCCACGGGGACTCCAACCTCATCGATGGAGAGGTTTGGATCGGGGGAGATCACGGTTCTAGCCGAAAAGTCCACCCTCTTGCCTGAGAGGTTGCTTCGGAAGCGTCCCTCCTTCCCCTTAAGCCTCTGGGCTAGGGTTCTCAGGGCTCTTCCAGACCTATGCCTGGCAGGCGGAATCCCCGAGGTCTCATTATCGAAGTAGGTGGTCACGTGGTATTGGAGGAGGTCGGAGAGCTCCTGGGAGATGAGGGGTGGAGCCCCACCCTCGCTCGTATACTCTTCAAGCCTCCTGTTAATTCGGATGATGTCCACAAGCTTGTGGGTTAGGTCATCCTCGGAGCGTATCCCCGACTCAAGCATGATGGAAGGCCTAACACATACGGGTGGCACGGGTAAAACTTGGAGGATCATCCATTCAGGCCTCATCGCCGTGGGGTCGTAACCTATAAGCTTTAGGTCTTCATCGTTTACGAGTTCAAGCCAACCCCTCAGGGTTGAGGGGGTTAAAGGCCTTGGAACCCCATCTACATGCTCGTAGAAGCTGGTGGGCTTGGAAAACTCTATGGGGTTTTGCTTCTTCATGCAGTGGGGGCAGCGTTGAGCCTTCCTCGCCTTATGCTTGATCTCCTCGTAGATTTGGGTGGGCTCCTCTCCAAGCTCCTCCTTCACCTGCTTAATCTTCTCCCTATACTTTTCGATTTCCTCCTCTGGGATTAGAATTCGACCGCACTCCTTGCAGAAAATGTTCAAGATTTCATGAATGTATTTTACGAAGCCTACGTGAACCACTGGGAAGGCGAGTTCTATGTGGCCGAAGTGGCCTGGACACCTAGCCGTCGTATTCCCGCAGGTTTTGCAGCGGGCTCTAGGCTCAAGGGTTCCAAGCCTCTCATCCATGAGGCCTGAGGCTATGGGGGCTCCATCCTCATCGTAGGTGTCAGCCTCCCTAACCTCAACCACAGAATACTTCCTAATCTCTTGGGGTGAAAGTATTCCAAACTTAATCTTCTTAATCCTCTTAGTTGCTTCCTCCTCCTCGATTAGGGTTTCAACCGCCATTATGTCCTCTCCTCCAGGATTAGTCTTGGAGCTATGCAAAGGCTCATAAGCTCCTGTAGCAGAAGCTTGAAGGCGTAGGAAACTGTTACAGGCGAAATCACGGTTTCATCCCCGCAGATGGGGCAAACATACTTACGCTGCCTTGAATCATACCAGGCGATAAGCCCACACTTCTCGCAAACATAAATCACATACTTGTCGGATTCGTCTAGAAGCCTATCCTTCAATAGGAGGGCTGCACCATGGCCAACCAAGCAGTCCCTCTCCATCTCCCCAAACCTTAGGCCTCCGCCTCTCGCCCTGCCCTCGGTAGGCTGCCTAGTCAGCATTTGAACCTGGCCCCTAGCCCTAGCATGAATCTTGTCTACTACCATGTGGTGGAGCTTCTGGTAGTAGACTATGCCTATGAAAATGTCTGCCTCAAATTTCTCGCCGGTAATGCCGTTGTACATTACCTCCCTTCCACCATGGTGGAAGCCGAGCTTTTTGAGCAGGCTTCTGAGGTCTTCAACCTTCTCATTGGCGAAGGCGGTTCCGTTGATGGGCCTCCCAATGATGGCGGCTATCTTTCCTGCTATGGATTCGAGGAACTGGCCTATAGTCATCCTGGAGGGGAAGGCATGCGGGTTGATAATGATGTCTGGAACTATGCCGCTCTCCGTGAAGGGCATGTCCTCCTGGGGTACGAGCATGCCTATTACGCCCTTCTGGCCGTGGCGGGAGGCAAACTTGTCTCCAAGCTCAGCATCCCTAATATCCCTAACCTTCACCTTCACCAGCGTATTCCCCTGCGAGGTCTTTGTAATCATCACAGAGTCCACAATTCCCCGCTCAGAGGGCCTCATGGTTATGGAGGTATCCCTCCTCGTGGGCCCCCTAATCTCAAACTCCTTATACTCTTCGAGGAATCTTGGAGGACTTGTCCTCCCAACCAGCACATCCAACCCTGAAACCTCGGTCTCAGGGGAGATAATCCCATCGGGTTCAAGGTTCCGATAGTACTGTTCGCCTCTGAAGCCTATGGTTCCAGCCTCAGGAAGCTCAAACCTATCCTTTTCGCCTCCCAAGTACTGCTTGGCCTCAGCCTCATAGAGCCTGTAGAAGGTTGAGCGGGCTAGGCCACGCTCCACCGAAGCCTTATTGAAGATGAGGGCGTCCTCCATGTTGTAGCCTTCGAAGGATAAGACAGCCACCACGCAGTTCTGGCCTGAAGGCCTGTCATCATAGCCTATGATATCCATGGGGTCCGTCTTCACAAGGGGTCTCTGAGGATAATGCAGTATATGGCTTCTTGAGTCTGTTCGAAGGAAGAAGTTGGAGGCGTACATGCCTAGGGCCTGCTTCGCCATTGCCGCCTCATAGGAGTTCCTCGGAGACTGGTTGTGTTCGGGATATGGGATAAGCGAGGCGCAGATTCCCAGGATGCCGTAGGGCACGATTTCCAGGTGCGTATGCTCCGGGGTTACGTCTTCAGGCCTAAGAGCCACATAGGCGTTTTCCTCCTCATCCGCATCCAAAAGCTCTATCTGCCCTCTCGCCAGCAAGTCGTACCAGGAAATCTCACCACGCCTAAGCCTTTCAAGATCCTCCTCCGAAACCTTGGGCTTCCCATTTTCAACGATGATGAGGGGTCTCCTAATCCTCCCAGCATCAGCGTTAACGTAGACCTCCTTGAGAACCATACCCTTCGACTTGTGAACGTAGAGAGCCACGTTTATCTCATTACTTATTTCACCCCTACGCCTCATCTGCCTAAGCTTTCTAACAAGCTCCTCAGGATTCAGCGTGTAGCCTATATGGCCGTCATAGAAGACTTTTGCACCCTTAAGCCTGAGCTCGGGGTCTGCCTCCTCCACGTCCACGACGCCCAGGCTTCTGAGGAGCTCCCTAACCTTTTCCAGGCTTTCCCCAACCGAGATGGTGGCGGAGAGGGCTAGGTTCTTAACGAGGCCGCAGTTGGAGCCTTCAGGAGTCTCGTTGGGGCAGATCCTACCCCAGTGGGTGGCGTGTAGGTCTCTGGCTTCAAAGTTGGGCTGGCTTCGACTTAGGGGTGACTGAAGCCTCCGAAGGTGGCTTAAAGTCGAAATATGGTTGGTTCTGTCGAGAAGCTGGGTTACCCCCACCTTCCCCCTACCCCAGTTGCCAGTGGCAAGAGCATGCTGAATCCGCTCGGTTATGATTCCAGGCCTAACTGCCGCGTTTATGGCTCCAGCAGGCCCCACGCGTTTGAGGCTTGTACGCTCCAGCTGGTATTTCATGTCCCGGCATAGGTTTCTGAAGGTTACGCGGAAGAGGTCTGCTAGGAGGTCTCCAGCAAGCCTCAGCCTCTTATTGGCGTAATGATCCTTGTCGTCTGGCTTTCTCCATCCCAGCTTGAGCTCTATAAGCCTGCAAACCACCTCAGCCAGGAAGTAGGCCTTCTTAATCCTGCTCTCTGGGGTTCGGCCCAGATGCGGGAGGAAGTTCCTGTCCAAAACGTTTTCAGCCTTCCTCACCCTGTATTCTTCCACATGGCCGAAGGCCACCCTGTTCCCAATGTATAGGATGGCATCCTTGGTTTTCATAACTCCTGAAGCCTTCTCAAAGGAGGCGTCAAGCATCTGCTGGATTTCAGGCCTAGGCGAAACAGCCTCCGCTATCTGCTTGTCAACCTCGAGGCCTAAGGCCTTCATGAGGACGACGAAGGGTATGTCCACCATCACGCCTGGGATGGAGACGTGGATGGAGCGGTCAGCCCTCATCTTCACTTCGATTCTCGCCCTAAAGCCCACGGTGGTTGAGAAGATTTTAGCCCGATAGGTGGCGGTGGTTCCAACCTCCTCCACATCCACCATTATCCGGTTGGGTGCAAGGTCTTCGAGGGCTACGATAACCCTCTCCGACCCATTCACGATAAAGTATCCGCCGGGGTCGTTGGGGTCCTCACCAGCAGCCATAAGCTCCTCTCGGCTTAACCCGGAGAGGTGGCAGCGTTCAGACTTAACCATAATGGGAATATCGCCTATGTAGACATCCTTGATGAAGAGGATTCTCCTCCCATCCTTCTCCACCCACATGTCAAGGTGAAGTGGAGCCGCATAGGTAACGTTTCGAATGCGAGCCTCCATTGGGTAAATCTCATGCTCGGAGCCGTCTACCTCAACGATTCTCGGCTTTCCAACCCTTACCTCTCCAAACCTAACCCTATACTTGGTTTCAGCTTCAACATCTATTCCGCCAACCTCGCTTATGATTTCCTTAAGCCCGTGGGTTATGAAGTCGTTGTATGAGTTTAAGTGCTGCCTTACTAGGCCTTCCCTTTTAAGCATGCTTTCTAGGAGAGCCCAGTTTGGAGAGCGGGGTGTCTTAGTAGCATACTCTATGCTGGAAGGCTTAACTACAGTTTCCAAACCTTACCTCTCCCTCACCACAAACCTGTAGTATACGGCTTCGCCGGCGGTGGGGCTCCTCCTAATAATCTTAATGATGTCGCCGGGTTTTGCCCCTAAAGCCTTAACCGCCGGGTCGGTATCTTTAATCTTGGGGAGGTGGTAGGGCTTTATCTTATACCTGCGAAGAAGCTCTTCAGCTTCCTCCCTAGATAAGATTTCATGCTTGGGTACGAGGACATGCTCGAAGACCTTGAAGGAGGCTTCCTCCTTTTTAACGCTCACTTGGGCTAGTACCTCCCCTAGCCTGGGCTACCCGGCTTAAAAATATTGTCATCGCCCTAAGCAACGCACCACACTATGCACCAAATAGAGCTTGAAGACCATTTAATAAACTTTTAGGCTTAACTCCCCAAGGAGACTTGGGAGAAAGGAGCATTCTGAAGCCTTAAGTTTTCCATGTTCAGCTAAAAATTTTTTGGAGGAGGCTTGGGCTGTGCTAAGGGTTAAAGCTGTAGGCTTCGATCTTGATGGAACCCTCCTAGACAACCTACGCCAGCTCTTAGAGGCTTGGAAGCTAGCCCTAGAAAGCTTCGGCATAAAGGTTGAATCCGACCTTGAAATCCTAAAGCATTTTGGGAGGAAGACGACGGATATCGCTTTAGAGTTTACGGGAAGCCTTGATGAGGCTTTAAAGCTGGTGGAGGCGAAGGACAGGTTTTACGATGAGCTTTGGCCTAAATATTCGAAGCTTAAGCCTGGAGTCCTAGAAGTTTTAGCCAGGCTGAAGGGGAGGGGATACCTCTGCGGGGTTGCCTCCTCAAACAGGAGGGAGAGGCTTAACAGAATTCTAAGCCACTTCAGGATTTCAAGCTATGTAGACGCCGTGGTAGGCTATGACGAGGTGGAAAGAGGTAAACCCCACCCAGACATGCTATTCAAGCTTAGCGAAAAACTTGGAGTAGAAGCCTCGGAAATCGCCTATGTGGGTGACACCTTCTACGATGTGGAGATGGCGAGGAGGGCGGGAGCCATCTCCATCCTCATACCTTCAGGCCTCCCCCAGCAAGGACTGAAGGCCAAACCCCACTACACCCTGAAAAACCTGGGGGAGCTGCTAGAGCTCCTTGAGCATGGCAACTAGGCTGCCCTTTTCAACACCCAGGCTTCTAGCCACAGGCCCACACTTCGCCTTAAGCAGGAAGAAAACCTTTAAGCCCAGATTTGCACCCTCAAGCTCTGTTAAGGCTTCATAGTTTCCCATACCCTTGGCTATGATCAGCCTCGCCTGCTTCATGTCGCTTTTAACGTTTTCAGGTGCTTCATCCCAGATAAGCCCCACCGTATCCCCTATTGTTTCAATCCTGCTGGCAGCCTGAGCCATACCTGAGGCCTCAGCATCCTCAAGGGTTGCATCGTTAAGTACTGGGCTACCCTTCACGACTAGAGTTACCTCAGCCCCAAAATCTCTCCTTAACGTTTCCACCAAAACCCGGTCTAAAACGATTTCTCCAGCGTTGTCGGCCAGGTAGAGAAGTGGGCCTCCCCCCTTAACCAGCCTGTAAGCCTCCTCAACCATGTCTAGGCTGAAGGCTGCATCTTCAAGGGAAAGCTTGAAACCTTCGAGGTTGAAGTCGTAATCCTTCACGTCGAATTCTAGGGCGTTTGCTAAAGCTGCCACAAGGCAGGCTCTCCTAAACCTTCCCCGAGCATCCTCCGCCTTTGAGACGTAAGCTTCAGCCTCGGGTAGAAGGCTTAAAGCAAGCCTATTGGACTCCTTCTTCATCCCAGCGTAGGGATCCCTGCCATTAAAGAAGCTCCTTATAATCCTGTCCCTCAGGGTTCCAAGCTTGGCTGGATAGGCTTCAGGCCTGAAGTTTTCAGCCAGCATTTCTAGAACCCTTCGTAGAGCTTCAATCCTAAGGCTTTCATCCTCTGTGAGGTAGGAGGCCTCCTTATAGCCTCGCTCGAGAAGGCATGGTAAGCATTCAGCCTCAACCTTCAATTCTTCTCCCCTCAGAGAAGGCTTAACCATTTCAAGCTTTAAGGCTTCAAAGTATATTACGTGGCCTTCCTGTAAGATTTTATTCTAAAGCTGGTATGATTTAACTGGTCGGAGGGGAGGTAGATAGGCGGTGAAGATTCTTGTTTGCGGTAAGGGTGGAAGCGGTAAAAGCGTTGTAACCACGCTTCTCGCGGGGGAGCTAGCCTCTAGGGGCTTTAAGGTCCTAGTAGTCGACATGGATGAGTCGAACTTCGGCCTGCACAGGCAGCTAGGCCTAGAACTCCCTAAAAGCCTAACAGAATATCTTGGAGGCAGAAGGGAGCTTTCCCAGAAGATCTTCAAGGCTTCAGGGGAGGAGGAAGTTCTATCCCAGGTTTTCAGGGGCGGGTGGAAGGTGGAAAGCCTTCCAGCCGAATGCTTATCCCATAGGGGGAACATCACCCTCCTCGCTGTGGGTAAAATCCGAAGGTTTGAGGAGGGCTGCGCCTGCCCTATGGGAGCCCTGGCGAGAAGCCTCCTCGAAAGGCTTGAACTTGGCGAGAGGGAAGTCATCCTCGTGGACTCAGATGCCGGAATTGAACACTTCGGCAGGGGTGTAGAAGGCGCATGTAGCCTCATCTTGGTAGTTGTGGATCCAACCTACGAGTCGCTTAGGCTTTCAACAAGCATTCTAAAGATGGCGGGGGAGGCTGGGAAGCCCGCATACCTAATCCTGAACAGGGTTAACAGCAGAATCATGGACACGCTGATGAAAGGTCTTGATAAAAGCAGAATTTTAGGAGTTGTTCCCGAGAGGGAGGAAATCTTCCAAGCCTGCTTGGAGGGCTCGGAAATCAGGCTCAACCTAAAAGAGGTAAGCGAGCTCGTAGACAGGCTGCTCAGCCTTAAACCCTAACAAACCTTTAAATCAGCCTCAAACCTTACTAGCAATAACCAGCTTTAGCCGGGGTACCCTAGCCAGGTAAGGGGCAGGCCTGGAGAGCCTGTGGCCCGCTGGGCCTCGTGGGTTCAAATCCCACCCCCGGCGCCAAGTGCATAACCCCAGAGACCTTGAAGACCTTGTAAACTTTGGTTTTGTGAAGCAGAAACACTTTTAAACTCAAGAAACCGGGGGTTATCATACATCCATACCTAATTTCTGAGGAAATTCTAAGCGAAAACTTTTGTGTTTTGGTAGGGCTTAATTTTACGGGTGGTTTAGTGTTGGAGGCTGGGAGGAAAATTAGCCAGCTTATTTTCCCTAGGGTTGTAGCTCTGATAACCACGTGTAGTAGGGAGGGGAGAGCGAATGTTGCCTCCTTCTCCTTCCTCATGCCTGTGAGCTTCAACCCTAAATATGTGGCCTTCGCCATCGACCCCTCAAGATACAGTTACTCAAACCTGAAAGAGAACGGTGAATTCGTTGTAAACATTCCAATGGAGGATATGCTGGAGAAGGTTTGGATTTGCGGAAGCCGCTCTGGGAGGGATACCGACAAGTTTAGCCTGGCAGGCCTAACCACGCTTCAAAGTGTAAGGGTTAAACCTCCAAGGATAGCTGGATGCCCAGTTCAGCTTGAATGTGTGGTTGAACTGGATCGGAAGTTTGGAGACCACCACCTCATCGTTGGAAGAGTGGTGGAAGAACATGTGGAAACCGGTGACTTCACTCCGCTAACCCACCATTCAGGCTCTGTTTTCCGCAAGGTTGGAGAAGCCCTCAAGGTGGAAGCCTAAGAGGGGGAAACCTTTTTCTATCTCCTGAAAAAATAACCTTTAATCTTTCCTGCAGGCGTTTAGGGGTGGAAGATTGGCTACGGAGGAAGACATTAAAGCTTATGAGCTGATTGTCAGGAACACCCCGCTGAAAATCATCACGGACAAGCTTAAGGAGGGGGAGAAAACCCTAAGCGACTTGGAGGCAGCTCTAAACGAGGTTTCAAAGGACCTAGACCCGCTAGTCATAAGACTCTACATGGACCAGCTTGAAGCACAGGGCTTCGTGGAGAAGAAGGAGGGTGAAAACCCCTCCTACACGCTGACGGAGAAATGGAAAAAGGTGGAGGCTGAAAGGGGGGCTAAAGCCTAACAGGCTTTTCAGGTTTTCCTGGAGGCTTTAACCAGCGCCTCCGCCATTTCAGCTAACACTCTTTCCGGTTTTTCAGCCTTCACAACTCCGCTGGCGAGGAGGACCCCCTTAGTTCCAAGGTTTAGGGCTGCCTCAACATCAGGCCCCCTGCTTATTCCAGCCCCGCATAGAACAGGAATTCCAGAATTCACTCTTGCAACGGCTTCTAGGGCTTTGGTGACCACTTCGGGTTTAGCCTTCGAAACAGGTATGCCCGTTCCTATGAGCTCCGGAGGCTCTATGGCTATGATGTCCGGTTTAAGCCTGGCTATCTGGCCGCAGGTTTCAGGTGTGTCAGCGCAGACCACGGTAGTCAGTCCTACCTCCCGAGCTCTGCCTATCCCACCCTCAACAGCCTCCAGTGGTATGTGCCTCTCAGAATGGTTTAGGAGGGTTCCAACAGCTCCAGCCTCCCTAACGGCTTCAGGGAGCACATGGCCTGTTCGGCTTCCAGGCTTAACCCCATCAAGGTGCTGGGCTAAGACAGGTATCTCAACGTTTTCAGCGATTTTAGCTAGGTCGGTGAACTGGGGGGCTACGGCTATGGTTACCCCATACCTGCGGGCAGCCTCCTCGCATTTTCTCGCTAGCTCCAGCGCTCTAGGCCCTGTGGCTTCAAGGTAGCATTTGAAGTTAACGATGATGGCGGGGAGCTCCAGCCTTCCCAAGCCTGCTCACTGAGCCTTCTTAAACCTGTCCTTAAGCTTCTCCAACACCTTGGGAAGCGTGGTATACTCCATTTCGTCTGGGCCCAGCCTATGGGGCATGAAGGGCCCATGCCTCCTCAGGGTTTCAGCCAGCTCGTTGGCTCTCTGCCTCGCCAGGTCGAAGGCTGGGTCGTCGAAGAGGTCGGCTGGCCCCTCCAAGACGCCGTCGTGAATTTGGAATCCGAGGGCTATCACCCTTGGCGGGCCGTCAAACCTCGTGCACTGGGCGTATTTTAACGGCACGGGCATGAGGGGTCCATGGTGGCTCCCCCTCATCCATCCAGCTACGAGGTGGGGGAAGGCGAAGGGCTCTAAGACTTCTCCCACGGCTGGAAGCCCATGCTGAGCCCTAACAATGCATACGGGGTCATCCTTACCCACGTAGCGGCCTGCTATTAGCGAAAGCCTGCTGGTGCTGGCAGCTGCGGCTGGAAGCCCATCCTTCCTGTAAATCTTGCTTATCACGTAGCGGGCTGGGGTTCCTATGAGGGCGAGGAGGTCGTAGGCTTCCTCAGGGCAGCTAAGCTCAACCTCCAAGCCTTCGAAGACGTCTAAGACCACGAACTTGAAGCCGGAGTGGAGGGAGGGGTCTATGACTAGGCCTGCCGTGTTGAAGGGGTCGGCGAAAATCTTGTAGAGCGGGTAGTTCCAGGCTCCAGGCTCCGTTTTGTCGGCTGCAAAGACGACAATGGGGTCTGAGGCTCTCTCCTCGAATTCGAGTTCAGCTACACCTGGCCCCATACCCCTAATATTGCCTGAGAAGGCTTCAGCGAGCAGGTCTTGGCCTGCAGCGTAAAGTCTTAGAGGCTTTGAAACCTTCTCCGTAACCTCCTTGAAAACGTTCCAGGCTAACCCGTGGATTTCAGGGCTGTTCTCACCCCTCCTATGCGTCATAAGCAGTTGAAGGTCGTCTCCACAATTGAAAACCCTGAAGTCGGTTAGGAGGCCTCCATCCCTAGCCTCCCCCAAAAGCTTTTCAGCAAGCTCAATTTGCTTGGGGTGCACCCGGTGGTGGCCTGCAAGGCTTCCAATATCCGCCTTAATCAGGCTAACAGTAATCTTCGCCATAAAACATGCACCTACCCTTTAAGGCTCCCTGAAACCAATTAGCCAGCAACTTTAATTAAGCTTTACCCAGAAAGCAAACTTAGGGCCCATGGCGCAGCCTGGAAAGCGCAACGGCCTCCGGAGCCGTAGGCCGTGGGTTCAAATCCCACTGGGCCCGCCAACCCTAGGAAAGGGGAAAACATTCTGGGAACATTTCTCTTTGAGGATTGCTGTTGTGCTGGGTGGGCAAACTATTCCGCCAACTGGTGGAGATGGCGGGTTTGATGGGTCTATGGGCCCAGCATCTATAATCTTAACGTAGAGGTATTCACCGCTTCCGCTGGCAATCTTCATTTCAACCTCAACTATGTCTACTGCTTTAGCTGTTTCACCTCCCGGATCGTTAATGACCGTGACATATTCGTTGCTTTCGTTGAAGGTTCCATAGCCGCTGTTTGGAGCGTAGTCAGGCGGAATGTAGAGTATGGGTATAACGGTCATTAGATAAAACTCCTCAGCCCATGCGGACTTGCAAACCACATTCCATGGTGGTTGATAATCAGGGGAGGGAGTATAGGGGAACCTTACTTCAACGTAATCTTCACCAACCCCGCCACCAACATACTCCCCATCTTCAAGGTCTTTCCAATTTTCCCCGTTCCAGTAGTAGGCTTTGGCGGTAGGGGTTTCCCCCTTTCTAAGGGTGATGGTGAGCTTAACGTCAGCCCCCAAATCCCTCCAACCAGAGTATTTTTCAGCCATGTTGCAGCCTGTATCAGATTTTTGGTCCATGTCAAGGTATAAATGGAACTCTATGCGGTAGCTTACCTTAGGCGTGGTGAGAGGCGGAGGCCTTATGGGCGTGGTAATAGGGCCCTGAAGAGGTTGTTTGGGTGCTTCTGGCCAAGCAATTGTAGGAGTAAAAAACACTTGCGCCACAAGCAAGCCTGCCAGCACGATTAGCGCAAGAATTTTCAGGTTTCCCCTCATAGACTAAAGAACTAGGAGGAAATCCACTATTATTTAAGGTTTTATGTTTTTTAGGTGGCACCCCTCATTTCCGCATTGAACCTTTTCAGGAATTCCACCATGTACTGGTGTCTTTGCTCTGCGATTTTTCTACCAGTCTCTGTTTGCATGAGGTCTTTCAGCCATAGGAGTTTGGAGTAGAAGTGGTGGATGGGGGTGGGGTCTGGACCTTTAAGGCTTGGAGGCAGCTTAACAGGCCTTTCAGGATTCCACCTAACCCTCCCAAGCCTCCTCACGCCGTAGTAGGCGGAGGTGGCGAAGACTCGGGCTATACCCCTAGCCCCCATTGCATCTAGGAAATCTGCATCCCTAACCACCTTAGCCTCCAAGGTTTTCGGATGGACACCCCTAAGGTGCATGGAGTAGGAGGCTGGAAGAATAGCTTCCACCACCCTGCCAACCTCACCCCTTGGGAAGCCTATTTTGGCTAGGAAGGCTTCAGCCTCCCTCGCCGAATCCTCCGTTGAATAATCGAATTTCCCCCTCACATTTTCTGGGGGAAGATCATGAAGGTAGGCTGCTGCTACAGCTATCCTTAGGTTTGCACCCTCAGCCCTCCCAATCTTTAAGGTAAGCCTAACCACGCATTCCACGTGGTCGAAGCCATGGGCTGGGTCTAGAGGCTTCATCCTTAACCTGACAAACCTTCTAATAGCCTTCTCCTCTTCGGGTTTAAGCCTCTCCAAGCCCTTCCACTTCCACTCTAAACCTTATATGCCTCCTTATCCTTGTTTTGGTTTAGCTAGGTTGGGCTGGTGTAGGCTTGTCGAAGCGTGGAAGGGTTAGGGATAAATGGAAGCTTAAAACCTGGTATTCGGTTTATTCACCTCCCTACTTTGGAAGCCAGGAGATAGCCTTAGTTCCCTCCGATGACCCTTCAAAGCTTCTGGGGAGGGTGGTAGAGGTAACCCTATACGACCTCACCAAGCAGGACATCCAGCACATGAACATCAAGCTTTACTTTAAAATTGTGAAGGTTGATGGGCTTAAGGCTGAAACCATCCTTAAAGGCCACGAGTATGCGAGAGAATACTTGCGAAGCCTTGTTAGAAGGTGGAGTAGCAGGGTGGATGCCTCCATAAACCTCACCACTAAGGACGGCTTCAAGCTTAGGGTTTTCCCTGTAGCCTTCACGAGGAAGCGTATTAAGCCCTCCCAAGAGTCAGCCATCAGAAAACTCATGGAGGAGGTAGTTTTAGAGCGGGGTAAGCAGTTAACCTACGACCAGCTTGCCCAAGAATGCGTATTAGGGAAGCTTGCTTCCGACATATTTCACAGGATAACGAAGATATGCCCGCTCAGGCATGTGGGGATAAGGAAAACCAAGCTCCTAGCCGTTCCGGAGCAGCCTGTTCAGCCTCCTCCCTCGGAGAAGGTTGAAGCCCCCAGCCCGGCTTAACTCCGCAAAGGTTAAAGACTCATGTTGGCAGTTGTCCTTGCAGCTGGGGGTGGGGTTAGACTTCAACCCCTAACCCTCACCAGGCCTAAATGCCTCCTCCCCGTTGGGGGTAAGCCAATCCTCGAAAGAATTTTCGAAGCCTTAGGAGAGGCAGGCCTAAAAAGGGTTTTAACCATTCTAAGCCCTGAAGGATTGGAGGTTCGAAAGCTTTACGGTGAGGGTGGAAGGCTTGGGCTTAAGCTTTCCTACGGGCTTGACAGGAAGCCTAAGGGTACGGGCTCCTCCCTCCTTGTGGCTGAAGCCTCCACGGGCAGGGAAGCCTTCCTAACCATTTACGGCGACCTCTACCTTTCCCGGGGGGTGTTAAAGGCCTTCCTCGAGGAGGCTTTAAAGCAGATAGGCGGGTGCTCCACCGTTCTAGCAGCAGTCGAAGTGGATAACCCCAGCGAGTATGGGATTGTGGAAGCCAGGGGAAACAAAGTTTTAAGGGTGATGGAAAAGCCTGAGAGGGCTAAGTCGAACCTAGCCAACGCTGGAATATACCTCTTCAAGCCGAAGGTTTACAAGGCTCTCAGGAAGGTTAAACCCTCGAAGAGAGGCGAAATAGAGCTTACCGAAGCTTTGAACCTCCTAGCCGAAGAAGATGAAGTCCGCATGGTTAAGCTTCCCAGGGAGGGCTGGCTGGATGTGGGCAGACCCTGGGACCTCCTGGAAGCCAATCGTAGGGCTCTGGTGGAGGCTGAGGGCAGGGTTGAAGGCCTGGTGGAAGCTAACGTCACCCTTAAGGGTAAGGTAATCGTGGAGGGGGGAGCGGTAATCCATGCTGGAAGCGTGGTGGAGGGGCCTGCCTTCATAGGTTCAGGCTGCGAGGTTGGGCCCTCCGCCAGGATTAGGCCTTACACCAGCCTTGGAAGAAACACGAGGGTTGGAAGCTTCTGCGAGGTTAAAAACAGCATAGTCATGGATGGAAGCAAGATATCCCACCTCTGCTACGTTGGCGACAGCATTATAGGTGAAAACTGCAATTTCGGGGCTGGAACACTTATAGCCAATCTAAGACTGGATGAGAAGCCCGTAAAGGTTGAGCTTAAAGGGGTTAGGGTGAATTCAGGCCTCAGGAAGCTTGGAGCCATCATAGGCGACAATGTTAAAACGGCGGTGAACGTGAGCATTATGCCCGGCGTGAAGATTGGGCCGGGAAGCCTGATAGGCCCAAACCTATTCATCGCCACAGATATTCCGCCAAACACCATGGTTTTGGGGAGGCAGACCCTAACCTTCAAGCCCCTAGGGGAGGAGGCTTAAACCTTGTCTACACCCATGCTTGGCCTCACCGGTAAGCCTAATGTGGGTAAGAGCACTTTCTTCGTTGCTGCCACCCTAGCCATGGTTCCCATAGCCAACTACCCCTTCACCACGAGGAAGGCCAACCTAGGCGTAACCTACGCAACCGTGAAGTGCGTTTGCAGGGAGCTAGGCGTTAAAGACCAGCCTGTGGGTTCAGCCTGCATAGACGGAATACGCTTCGTCCCCGTGAAGCTAGTGGACTGTCCAGGACTTGTCCCCGGAGCCTGGAAGGGGAGAGGCCTTGGAAACCAATTCCTAGACGAGGTTAGAAGGGCTGATGTACTCATGCTAGTGGTGGATGCAGCAGGGTCAACCGACCCTGAGGGTAGGCCTGGAAAGCCTGGAAGCTTCGACCCCCTAGAAGACGTGAAATTTCTTGAAGAAGAATTTGACATGTGGTTTTACCAGGTTTTGAGGAAGGATTGGGATAGGATTGCTAGGAGGGTTGAAATGCTTAGGGAGCCATTAGCCGCCCTCCTAGCCGAAAAGCTGAGCGGGCTTCAAGTTGACAGGTCCTCCGTGGTGAAGGCCTTAGAGGAGGCAGACCTAGCCTCCAAAAAGCCCAGCCTCTGGAGTGAGGAAAACCTTCAAGCCTTCGCTGGAAGCCTTAGAAGGCTCTCCAAGCCCCTCCTCGTCATAGCCAATAAGATGGACTTAGAGCCGGCTGAGGAAAACCTGGAAAGGCTTAAAGGTTTAGGCTACCCGGTTGTAGCCTGCTGTGCTGAAGCTGAACTCGCCCTTAGGAGGGCTGCGGAGAGGGGGCTAATAGACTATAGGCCCGGAGGCTCAGGCTTCAAGGTTCTTAAGCCTGAAGTCTTAACAAGGGAGCAGAGGCAGGCGTTAGACCTAATCCAGGTAAAGATTCTAGGCAAATACGGCTCCACGGGTGTTCAGCAGTCTGTGGACACAGCTGTCTTCAGCCTCCTAGGCTGGCTGGCTGTCTTCCCCGTTGAAGATGTGGAGAAGCTTACAGACCATAAGGGGAGGGTTCTCCCAGACTGCTACCTCGTCCCCCCGGGAACCACAGCCAGGCAGCTGGCAGCCCTCATCCACAGCGAGCTAGCTGAAGGCTTCCTCTACGCTGTGGAGGCACGCTCCAAGAGGAGGCTTGGAGAAGACTACAGGCTCCGCCACCGAGACATCATAAAGATTGTTTCAGCTAAGGGTAGGGTTTAAATGTTTTAAGGCTTGAAGTTGAAAAAGGACTGGAAATGGTGAGGATTCTCGTCTCCGACAGGCTGGATGAGGAAGGCTTGGAAATCCTTAGGAGGGAAGGCTTCGAAGTAGATGTAAAGCTTAACCTTCCAGCAGACCAGCTCAGAGAAGCCGTAAAGGATTACGATGTTCTCCTAGTTCGTGGGAGGACGAAGGTAACCCGTGAAGTTTTGGAGGCCTCGGACAAGCTTAAACTGGTTGTGAGGGCTGGGATTGGCCTCGACAACATAGACTTGGAGGCAGCCAGGCAGCGGGGCGTAAGGGTGGAAAACACGCCTGAAGCTGTTTCCTCAGCTGTAGCCGAGCTAACCATAGCCCTCATGCTTGCGGTTGCGAGGAGGCTTCCAGAGGCTGACCGAACGGTTAAGGGGGGAGGCTGGAGCAAGGAGAAGTTTTTAGGCTTAGAGCTTAGGGGTAAAACCTTGGGCATCATAGGGCTTGGAAGGATAGGATGTGAAGTGGCGAAAATATGTAGGGCCATGGAGATGCGTGTAATATTCTATGATGTAGTTGACCGGGATGAGTGGGCGGAAAAATATGGCTGCGAGCCCGTGGCCTCCCTTGAAAAACTCCTCGCAGAAGCCGACATCGTAAGCATCCACGTACCCCTGACATCTTCAACCTACCACATGATTGGGAGGAGGGAGCTCTCCCTTATGAAGCCTGGAGCCATCCTAATTAACACTTCTAGGGGAGCCATCGTCGACGAGCAAGCCCTACTTGAAGCCTTAAAGGAGGGGAGGCTTGGAGGGGTAGGCCTCGACGTCTATGAGGAAGAACCCCCCAAGAGTAGGGAACTCCTAAGCCTGCCCAACGTTGTATGCACCCCCCACATTGGAGCGCAAACCAAGGAGGCCCAGAAGGCAGCCTCCATAGCTGCAGCCAGAAAAGTAATAGAGTTTTTCAGGGGAGGGGCGGGTTAAACCAAAATTTTTAAGTAACCCCAACCCATTACC
>QMYD01000002.1 GCA_003662485.1 Candidatus Hecatellales archaeon
AACCCTAACCCTCAGCGGCTTTGAGGCTTTAAGGAGGAGTAGGTAGGTGGTCATCACTAAGCTTTTCACCTCCAAGAAAGAATATTTTTGCTGTTAAGAGGCGGGGCTTTTGAGAATCATCCTAGACGGCCATATTCACTCTAAGTATAGTAGGGCTACTAGCAGGGAAATGGATATTCAGCATATTGCAAGGTTTGCGAGGATTAAAGGGTTAAATGTGGTTGGAACAGGAGACTTTACTCATCCAGGCTGGTTTAGGGAGCTGAGGGAGAATCTTGAACCCTCAGTCTTTGAAGGCCTCTACGAGCCTAAGCCGCCGGGGAAGCTTGAAAACATTTACTTCATGGCTTCCACCGAGGTTTGCACCATCTCCGAGTTTGAGGGTAAAACGAGGCGGATTCACCACGTAATTTGGGCTCCAAGCCTCGAAACTGCGGAGCAGGTTTCAGAGGTGCTTTCAAAGTATGGAAGCTTGGAGGCTGATGGGAGGCCTACGCTGAACGTTAGCCCCCCGGAACTCGTAGAGGCGGTAACAGAGCTTTCAAGGGAAGTCTTCATTTTCCCAGCCCACGCCTGGACTCCATGGTTCAGCCTCTTCGGAGCTTTCAGCGGCTTCGACAGGCTTAGCGACTGCTACCAGGATATGGCTGGCAGAATTCACGCCCTAGAGACTGGGCTTTCCTCCGACCCCCCAATGAACTGGAGGGTTAGCGAGCTTGACAGGCTTGCCATCATCTCCAACTCGGACAGCCACAGCTACTGGCCTTGGAGGCTTGGGAGGGAGGCTAACGTCCTAGAAGTGAAGGAGCCAAGCTACAAGGCCATCGTCGAGGCTTTGAAGGCTGGGAGGGCTGGAGGATTCCTCCTAACCGTTGAAACAGACCCCTCCTACGGGAAGTATCACTGGACGGGTCATAGGGCGTGCGGAGTCTCCATGCCCGCCAAGGAGGCTAGAAGGCTTGGGGGGATATGCCCAGTCTGCGGTAGGAGGATGACTAAGGGGGTGGAGGAGAGGGTTGAAGAGCTTGCAGACAGGCCTGAAGGCTTCAAACCTCCTGGAAAGCCGGGCTACATCCACCTCATACCACTATCCGAAATCATCGCCACAGCGCTGGGCTTGGAAAACCCCCAGGACCGAAGGGTTTGGAACATATACGAGGGGCTGGTTTCAAGGTTTGGAAGCGAGTTCAACGTGCTCTTGGATGCAGCCTACGAAGAGGTTGAGAGGCTGGCTGGAAGAGAGGTTGCAAGCCTCCTCCAAGCCGTTAGGGAGGACAGGGTGGAAATTAAGCCTGGATATGATGGCGTCTACGGTAAACTCGTCTTCAGGGAGGCTGAAAAAGTTAGGGGGGAAGTCAAGGCTGAAGTTAAGGGAACCCTAGAAGACTTCTTCTAGTGCTGGTTAAAATTTTAAGGGGGAAGCCTGTTAAGCTTAGGGCTTGAAGGATTCTAATGCTCGGAGGAAAACATTACGGTGAGTTTTGGGAGCATTAGCTGTGAAGATGCTTCGCCTACCTTTCAAGTTCCCTTCCAATTCTGGCTATCAGCTTCTTAATTTTAGAGGAGCTGTTTAAGCCTTCGGGTCCAAACTTTCCAATCTTAACGATTTGAATGGGGAAACCTTTCTCCCCAATTATGCGTTTAACTTCGGCTTCTATTAGGCCTTGATCGTAGCCTACTGCCACGATGTCGGGCTTATACTGCTCTAGGACTCCAGCCATGTCAAACCTTTCGTTTCCAAGCACTGCCTTATCCACGGGTTTTAGGCCTTCCACGAGGATTCTACGCTGCTCCTCTGGGATTATCGGCCTGCTCCCCTTCAGCATCTCCACGGTTGAATCCCTTGCAACCACCACGAGGAGGGTGGCGTTGGGCCCCCCAGCCTCCTTAGCCTTCTCCAAGAAGGCGAGGTGGCCTGGATGGATGAGGTCGAAAACCCCTGAGGCGAGCACTAGCTTACCCTTCCTCTCCAACCCCTCCACCCCACTCAAACTCTACGAGGCCGAGCATTCTGAGGGCGTCTAGGAGGCCTTCCCCGTAGGCTAGGGAAACCAGCGCCGTGGCGTGCATTCCCTTCTCATGGAAGTGTTTTGCATCCTCACGGTAGCATTGGGCTAGGGAGACTACCTCCTCAACCCTTCGGTCTCCCTCCTTAAACCTTAGGGTTGAGAGAGCCCTCCCAAGGGTTTCCAGGTATCGCCTGTATTTCTCTTCGAGTTCGGCTTGGAGGCTCATCGGATTTCCTCCTCCCTCACGCCTGCCAGAACTCTTAAGGCTTCAGCCTCAACGAAGTGGAGGCTTCCAGGAACTATTATGGTTTGCGGCTTAAGCCTGAACTCGGCTTCAAGCATACGCCTTAGGCTTCCCCCACGGATTTCAACATCTCCCCCACCAACACCTGCGAGGCCTACGACAAGCCTTTCAGGGGTGGCCACACCCCCTCCAAGCCTTTCCTCAAGGGTTTGAAGGTATTGGAGGCCTTCCCTAACCGTCATCCACCTACCCTCCTCGGCATCATAGTCTAGGAGGAGGAGCGTGTGGAGGCCTCTTGAAAGGTTTTCCCCTAAAACCTGGTAGGGAGTTTCAGGCATGTAGTTTGGCCTGGGGAAGGGTATGGAAACGGTTTTCCCAAACTTGTAGATTTGGAGGCCTGCTATGGAGGGGGCGGCGGAGTAGATGGAGGCTGCATGAACTACCTCAACCCTTATTCCAGCCTTTAAGGCTCTAAGCCGAAGGTCTATGTGGGTGGTGGCGATGAGGGGGTCTCCTGGAACCATGAGGACGGCGCAGCCCTTCTCAGCAGCCTCGAGAACTCTTCTTCCAGCCTCCTCCTCCAAGTCGGCTCTCCTAAGGAGGATAGGTGGCTTACCGAGGAGCCTCCTCAAGTCTTCAAGTGAAAAGTCGGAGATGGGGCTCGTGTAGAGTTCGAGGAAAACCTTGTCAGCCTTCCTCGCCCTCTCCAAGCCTTCAAGGGTTAGGCCTCCCAGGCCTCTGAGACCCAGCCCTACGAAAACAAGCTCACCCAAACCATAACCCCAATAGGGTGGAGGGTGAAGAAAAATTTAGGTTTAGCCGAAGAGGGCTCCAAGCCCTGAGAGAGCTTCCTCCTCCTTCTTTTCCTCCTCTTCCTCCTTCTTCTCTTCCTTCTTCTCCTCAGCTGGTTTGGCTTCGGCTGGGGCTGCAGTTGGAGCTGCTGCGGGTGCAGCCAGTGTTGGAGCTGCTTTAATCGCCTCCTCAATGTTTACCTCTGAGAGGGCTGCAGTTAGCACCTTCACCCTAGCCTCATCTGGAGGTATGCCAGCTGCCTCCAAAACCTTCTTAAGGTTTTCCTCGTTTATAGGCTGGCCTGCGAAGTGGAGGAGGAGGGCTGCATGCACATAGGCCGTAGACACTTCCACCACCATCCCAGATTTCAACCGTTAGCGATAATCGGTTGGAGGCGGCCCCCTATATTAAGATTGCCCCTTTTCAACCCTGAAGCCAAGCCTTCAAAGACTCATCTTTTTCGATTAGGCGGCTGGCTAGGGCTGAGGCTTGACTGGAAGCCTTGGCTAGGAGAAGAGGCAGGGTTTCAGGTGTTGGGATTTCGCTGTGGGCTAGGAGGTTTAGGGCTTCAGTGGAGGCTTTAGCGAGGAGGAGGGGTAGGATTTCAGGAGTTGGCAGGGCTGCGTTAAAGGATAGGTTGTAGGCTGCCTGGACAGCTTCCTCAAGGTTTCTTCGGAAGCCTTCCAGGTCTACGGTGAGGAGGTCGGCTGGGTAGACAATTCCATCCTCGTAGGCAGCCTTAATCTTCAGCTTGGCTTCAATAGGTTTTATGCCGAGCTTTCCGAGGAGGCCTGCAACTTTTTCACTTATGGTTTCCCCAGCCCTAACCACTACGGTGTCCCTTGTAACCATGATGTTTCCACTCTCTATCTTGGTTGGAATCTTTAGGTCTGAGAAGTCGCTGATGATGGGGCCTGGAGGTAGGCCGGTGTTCCCCCTCCGCACTACAATATCCGATTGGGCTACATCCCCAACCTTGGCTGGAAGCATTACCTTGCTCTGGTCTAGGAGTAGGGAAAGCTTGAAGGCGCTTAGGTTTGTGAAGGCAAAAAGGTTTTGGCCTTCAAGGTATTCCTTAAGCTTTTCGAGGCCTGGCTTCTCGCCTGCAACCCTTTCAAGGGCAAGCCTCATAAGATTGTTCTTGGCAACCCTGAAGAGAACCTCATCCCTAAACTTGCTCTTTAAGGTTTGAAGCTGGATGGTTCTAACCCTATGAAGGTCGCATACAGCTACCACCCGGTATTTTCCGAGAAGCTCAACAAGTCTTTCCACTTCCAGTCTTTTAAGCTCCCTGGCCTTAGGCGCCCTGGCTGTTAGGGTTAGGCTCAACGTTTCACCGCCTCAACCTTCACGGGGCTGCCCATCGTAGCCTTAACATAGATTTTCTCAATGTTTCTAGCTCCCTTCTCCAGTTTTTCCTCAAGCTTTCTGAGCACGGCTAAGGCGTTCTCAGCCAGCTTGGAGGGCTCCATGGTTTCATTTCCAATCCTACACTGGACGGTGGGCTGGTCTTTAAGCCTAATCCTAACGGTTCGCTTAAGCCTCTCAATTACTGGTTCAAGAGGTGTGTTAGGTGGGACGGGGGTAGGCATTTTACCCCTTGGCCCTAGTAGGGGTCCGAGAACCCTTCCAACCAGAGGCATGAGGGGGGCTTCAGCCACGAAGAAGTCGTATTCCTTAGCCAGCCTCCTAGCAGCCTTCCTATCTCCAGCCAGCCTTTCCAAGTCCTCCTTTTGGAGAACCCTGTCAGCCAGCTTCTTAGCCTCAACCGCCATCTGGCCTGAGGCGATAACACAGATTTTCACGTTTTTACCGTGGGGGTTTGGAAGCTCTACAAGCTCGTTAAACCTGTTCTCAGGCCTCTTAAGGTCTACATCCCTAATTTTCACTACTAGCTCCATGGATTGGGTGAAGTTTCTCTTAGTTGCACTCGCAGCCTTCTCTAAGGCCTTCTCCAGCATTTCAGCGTTAACCTGCATTCGAGGGGGCACCCCAGCTGAGGTTTAAAAGTAAGCCGTAAAGATAAATGTTAGGTTTCCTCCCTGAGGAGGTCGTCGTAGAAGCCTTTCTTCACCTCGCTTTGAACCTCCTTTGGATCCTTGCCCTCCACGGTTACCCCCATGCTCACGCAGGTTCCAAGCACCTCTAAAACAGCGGACTTCAAGGTTTTCGCATAGGACTGGCCAAGCTTCACCTTAGCAATCTTCTTCACCTGCTCCATGGTTAGGTTTCCAATTTTTTCGGCTTTAGGATTTCCAGAACCCTTTTCCACGCCTAACTCCTTCACAATGAGGGCCACGGTGGGTGGGGTTCCAACCTCCACCTCGAACTCCTTCGTTTCAATGTCCACACTTATCTTTACGGGAACCTTCACGCCTGAGAAGTCGGCGGTTAGCTCGTTTATCTTAGCCACGATGGCTGGGACGTTTACGCCTAGGGGGCCGAGGGCAGGCCCTAGGGGAGGCCCAGCCGTAGCCTGACCTCCGCTTACCAGGGCTTCAACCACCTTCTTCTCGCCCATTATTCCCTCTCCTTCCTCCCCCTACTCACTAGCCTAACATAGTCAGCGTTCACAGTGATGGGCATGGTTACAGCTGCCTCTAAAAGCTCTAGCGTAACCTCGTTTTTAATCTTGTCAACCTTCACAATTTTAGCCCTCATACCCTTTAGGGGGCCTCCAACCACCTCAACCACATCCTCCACGTTTAGCTCCTCAACCACGGGTTTAACGAGGAGGTAGCGTTCAAGCTCGCTGGCTGTGGTTACGCCTTGAAGCCTCTGCTTCACATGCTTTATCCCGGAGGAGGCGTCGTCTACGAAGTGGGGGCCAGCTGCCTCCACGAAAACGTAGCCTTTAAGCCCCTCAGCCACCATTACGGCGTAGATGGGAAGCTTGTTGGTTAGCGCCCTCATATAGATTAGGTTGGCTACGTTGACCTCTTGGCCTGAGGTAGTCTTAACCACGTAAATCTGGCTTTCACTCTTAGCAGATTCAGCCTCTTCTACGCCTTCCTCTCCCCTTTCAGACCCTGCTTCAGCCAAGCTTTACGCCTCCCCCTTTAAGGAGTGAAGAGGCCTACAATGGCGAAGACGTATCGGATGAGGAAGCCTATAGCGCCTAGGATGGCCACCCCAAGCAGGCAGATTTTGAGGAGGAGCATAAACTCTGAGCGTCCAGGCTTGGAGGCTGTTTTCAACACGTTTGCGATAGCCGTAAGCCTATGCCTTAACCCCAACCCTTAACTCAACCCGGCTAAGCCCTAGTTGAAAGGCTAAAGCTCCCATATAGCCTTTTCCAACCCTGTTTTTCAGTCAGCCTTTTCCTCGGTGACGTAGGGCTCAATGGAGTGTTGAACACCCTTACCCTCAGCCTCCTCCAGCTCCTCCTTCCGCACCAGGCCTCCAACCTGCTCCTTAATTCTCCTAGCCAGCTTTCCACCTATGCCTGGGATGGCGAGAAGCTGGGCTGGCTGAGCCCTCCTAAGGTCTTCAAGGCTTCTGAAGCCTGCAGCGTAGAGGGCTCTAGCCCTAATCCTTCCAACCCCCTCAAGGGAGGCTAGCGGGAGTAGTTCAGCTTTAACCCCATGCTTAACCCTAAGGCGGAGTTCGGCTAGGGGTGCAACAAACTGCTTCTTCTTGAAGAGTTTGGCGAGTTCCCCTGCTGCGTAGAGCAGCCACTCCGCCCTTTCCACCAGCCTGTAGAGGTCTCCAGGCTCCACCTTATACTTCTCTAAGAGTTCAGCCTCTCTAACCTCACTTATCCAGGCGTGGAGGACTTTAACGCATTTAAGCTCTGCGAGGAAGGCCTCGTAGTCGAGGGCTTCCCCAGCACTCCTCCAACCCGAGGGTTCAGGAGGCTCTAAGAGGAAATCTTCTCTAAACTCTTCTAGGAGGTTTTGAAGCTCTGGGATTTCCCTTTTCGATGGGTAGAGTTTGGGAGCCATGTCAGGGGTTGAGGCTACTAGGTGTAGGAGGGCTATAGGGCTTGAAGGGTTACCTCTCCCAGAGTGGAAGGCCTCCTTAAAGGTTACAGCCGTTACTGGGTCGATGTAGAGTTCAGAGGTTCTCTTCCCGAAGGGGGTTGCTCTAAGCCTTGCACCCTCAAAGGCTAGGAGCCCCTTCTCGGTTAGGTAGCCTAGGGTTTGCGCCACAGGCCTCTCCACCACGGATTCACCATACTGGTGGGCGTAGAAGGTTTTACTGAAGAATTCGTGGACTCCCTGCTCGCTCCAGGCGAAGCCTGAAGCCACCACGGCGAGCACGTGGGTGCGTAGAGCCTTTTCCACGGCAAGCTTCGACCAGATGCGTTCAGGCCTAGAGCAAATATAGTATTCCATGAGGAATTCCTGCTCATCCCTGCTCTGCGCTACGAGGATGGCCTCCCCAGCCTCATCATACCTTGGCCTCCCAGCCCTCCCAGCCATCTGCTTGTATTCGAGGATGGGGATTTCAAAGCGTCCAAGCCCTGGCTCATAGCGTAGGTAGCTGTTGATGATGACTGTTCTAGCTGGAAGGTTGACTCCCGCCGCCAGGGTGGGTGTGGCTGCCAGCACCTTGATGAAGCCCCTCCTAAAGTTTTCCTCGATAATCCTCCGGTGGGCTGAGTGGATTCCAGCGTGGTGGGCGCAGGCTCCATCAGCTACAGCCTTAGCCAGAGCTTCGCTCAAGCTTGTTTTCTCGCCAACGCTGAGGATTTCCTCGGCTATACCCCTAAGGATTCTACGCTCGCTTTTGGAGAGGGTTTTCGAAACCGCCTGCCCAGCCTTCAAGGCGAGGTTTAAGGCTACCCGCCTGGTCTCAGTGAAGATTAGGGCTTGACCCCCACCCTTAACGGTTTGGAGGGCGAGGTTTATGGAGGGATTTGAATGCTCCACCGGAATCCTTCGGGAGCTTCCATCCCTAAAGATTATTTCATCCCTGTATAGGACGCCCTCCCTTAGGGGGACAGGCCTCCAGCTCGTTGAAACCCAGTCAGCTCCAATCCACTCCGCAATTTCCTCAGCATTCTCAATAGTGGCTGAGAGGGCGAGGATTTGGGCTTCAGGGTTAACCTGCATCATCCTGGTTAGGGCTACCTCGAGGGTTGGACCTCTATCAGCCGTGTGGAGGAGGTGAACCTCAGCAGCCACGAGGAGGGAGTCCTCTCCAAGCCAGTGGGCCCTATGCCGCATCAAGCTGTCCGCCTTCTCGTTGGTGGCGATGATGATGTCGTAGCGGGCGAGGTGGGGGTCGCTGCTATCATAGTCCCCGGTGGAGAGGGCAACCCTAACCCTTCCACCCCCAGCCTTCCCAAGCCCAGCATACTTCTTAAAGTCCGCAAACTTCTCGGAGGCTAAAGCCCTCAAAGGCGTTAAGTATAAGACTTTTCCACCCCTCTCCAAAACATGTTTGAGAGCGCAGAGTTCGGCTACAAGCGTTTTACCCGAGGCGGTGGGGCTTGCTAGGACGAGGTTTCTGCCTTCGAGGGCTCCCTTCCTAACGGCCTCCTCCTGTGGGGGGTAAAGTTCCTCGTAGCCGTGTTTGGCTAGGAGCCTCTTAGCCTCCTCTGGGATTTCCAGGTCGGCTATGCGCATGGGGTTTCGCCTTGGGGTTAGGCGGCTCCCGTCTTGCGGAGAAAGCCGGGCCTAGGCGAATACAATATTCCATCTTGCAGCGCCTTCTTAACTATTTTTTCAGCGTCCCCCCGGCCTACCCCATAGTATTCTTCAAGCCTCCTGTAGAGCTCCTCTAGTTCGGCTTCCCCGTATTCCCTTTGAAGCTCCTCTACAGCTTTGATAACTGATACTAGCTTATCCCTGAAGGCTGCAGATTTACCCGTCATAACAGTATCTATATCCACTATTTCACCCTCTTGGACGGCTCCAACTGCCTGAAGGGACTTCCTCATAATGCGGATAGCAGCTTCAGCGTCTTCCTTGGTTACCACGTCTCGGAGGGCAGCCCTCGCCCTCGCCTCCGCAATCCTTATCAGGGCTTCAAGCTGCCTTGGGGTGATGGCTATGGGGGAGCCCTCAGCCCCCTGGGAGGCCTCCCTCATCTTCAAGTAGAAGCGTTTAAGATGCTCCGCAGCCTCCTCACTTAGCCTCGGGAAAACCTTAGACCTCGCATAGCTAATATATTTCCGGAGGATTTCAGGCTGAATGGGTGGGAGAACAGGCCCCCCACGCCTATGCACGTTTAAAATGTGGTCTGCAAGCTGCTGGTCTAAATCTTTGTCCGGCTTATCCTTCTCCACGAAGATTAGGTCGAACCTTGAAAGGATGACTGGGGGGATATTAATGTTTTCGGCTACGGTGAGCCTGTCCTCGTAGCGTCCAAGCTTGGGGTTGGCTGCAGCCAGAATAGAGGTTCGAGCATTCAGTGTGGCTACTATTCCGCCTTTGGCCACGCTTACGGTCTGCTGCTCCATCATTTCATGCATGGCAATACGATCCTCATCCCTCATCTTGTCTATCTCGTCTACGGCTGCCACGCCCTTGTCGGCTAGGACGAGGGCTCCAGCCTCTAAAACCATGCCTCCAGCCTTCTCCCTAAGGACGGCTGCTGTTAGGCCAGCCGCCGTGGTTCCCCTGCCGCTCGTGTAGAGGCCTCTAGGCGAAACCTTCGCCACATAGCGGAGCAACTGCGATTTGGCTGTTCCAGGATCACCTACGATGAGGACGTGGATGTCGCCTCGAATAGTTACGCCTTCAGGAGTTACCTTTGGAACCCCTCCAAAGAGCAGGTACATTATGGCCTCCTTAATGTCCTCGTAGCCGTAGATGGAGGGTGCAATGGAATCCATGATACGCTTGTGGATGAACTCGTCCTTAGCCAGCTCCTTGATCAGCTTCTCATCTTCAAGGGAAACCTCTATGGTTTCAAGCTCCTTCCCCACAACCTCAACGTGGACAGCCTCAACCATGGTGTTAAAGGTTCTCAGCTTACCCTTCCCGGGTAGGGTTTCAGGCCTAGCCCTCACAATCCCCGTAATGGTAACCCTGTCGCCTGGCCTAGCCCTATCCACGAGGTCGTCTTCCAGGTAAACCTCCACGTAGCGGGGAAGCTGGCCTGGAGGTAGGTCTTCAGGCCTCTCCTGCACCCTCAACTCCTGGTAATCTATGAACTTCGACTTTTCTGGGAGAAGCTCGAAGCCCGTGGTTCTACCGCAGCTTTCACACTTCACGGGTGGCCGGATGAAGGAGCCCTGCTGGGGAACCCTATTTTCCGCCCCGCAGCGGCACTGGAAGACGGCTTCAACGAGCAGAGGCTTTACAGGCGTAGCCCTAACGACAATTCCATCGAAGGCCACTAGCCTCTCAATATGGCTTGCTCCAAGGTTTCGAATGGAGATTTTGCCTGGAAGCCCCTTAATTCTCACGTGGAATCTTTCAACCGCCTCAGCGTACTGCTCATCCTCATAGCGCATTTGGGCTTTAAGCGCTGAGGCCGCATACTGTAGGTAGTCTTCAGGCCTGGCAAGCAGGCTTCTCGCCAAATCCTCATCGAAAATGGAGAGTTCGAGGAAGTCTAGCGTCAGCGAGCGCTCATCGTTTAAGGCCATGTTTCTGAGCTGAGCCCTATACTTGTCTTGGGCGAAGAGTTCTTGAAACCTTTCGCGTGGGTCTAGTGTCACCCTCGCCATGGCAGCTGCACCCTTAAGGGTTTAGGGGATGGCCTGCATCCTCCACTCCTCTATAGCCTTGTGGAGGCGCCTGTATAGGGCGAACTCCTCCTCGGTGAGGTTTTTCAGGGATTCACCCGCCTCCCCCCGGGCTGAAGCCAAAACCAGGATTTTGTTTAGCCTTAGGGCTAGGAGGTCGGAAGCCCACTGGTAAGCCTTCCCATACTCCACCATTTTCTCAGGGCTTTTGGAAGCCTCAGCCTTAAGCCTCCTAAGCAGCCTCCTAAGCCTTGGATAGAAGTTTTCTGGGAGCTGGCCTGGCCTCCTCTGCTGCTGCATACCTTCAAGAAGCCTAACCCTCTGCAGCTCTGCAAGGCTGAATTCGGCTTCAACCTCCTCGAAGCGGGCTATCCCAGCCTTAACCAAGTCTTCAGCCACCCAACGGGAGGCCTCAAACCGCTCCCCAGCCTCCACCGGCTTCAACTCCAAGCCTGCAACGTGAAGCCTTGGGATGGAAGCCTCAGCCTTAAGCCTAACCTTCACGTTTTCAAATTTAACCTCAGAGGCTTCGAAGGGGTTCAAGGAAGAGGCAGCCCTCCAAAAGCTAGGGGGCTGCGAGGAGCTAGATAGGCATTTAAGCCCCCTCGATTTCCCCTGGAAACTGTTAAAGGTGTTATGGTCTCCAGTGGAAGTTGGGGTTGCCCCCCACCCTTAATAGTATAAAACCTGTAAAGCAGAAGCCCAGAAAGAGCTCTACATTTACATGAAAGATGTGAGGGAGGGATTTTCTTCAAGCCAGTCCTCCAGCCTCTAATTTCCAGTGGAGAATTCATTTAGCCCATAGGGTTTAGGGTGAGGAGGGATTTAAGTTGAGAGAAAGGTGAAAGTATTAAGCCTTCTAAGCCTAGTTTCTTCCGGGTTTAAGAGTTGGTTCTGGCTGGGAAGGTTTATAAGCTGGCTGAGGAGTTGGGGCTGGAGGGGGTTGAGGAGAGGCTTAAAGGATACAGGCGTGAGGAGGAGTTCTCCGAGGGCGACCATAGGCTTGAGCTTTTAACCGAGGTGGAAAGGCTTAGCAGGACGAGCTTAGGCCTTGAAGGAGTCCTATCCTACGATAGGGTGCTGTGGATTCCCCGCAGGGGTGAAATCGTCCCAACGGTTAGAACCTATACTGCCCCCTTCCTCTTCTCCACCTTTAGAGGTCAAACCCTCCTAGTCGTGGTGGAGAAGAAGCATAGGGCGGACAGGCTTGCAGACCTTTTAAGCGAAATCCTCTTTGAGGGGGTTGGAGGAATCCTAGAGGTCCGCATCCCACCGGAGAACCTTCAACACTACCACGAGGAGAATCCTGAGGGAACAAAGGTCGTCTTCTTCCAGGACCTAGACTTCCCCGGAATTGAGAAGCTTTCACTTTACGGTGAAAGCCTCTCCTCCACCTCGGCCTACGACGAAATGCTGGGCCACGGGAAAATCTGGTATGTGGTGGTTACCTCTAAGCGTTACGGCTACGTGGTAGGCGTAACCGGAGACGGTATCGTCACGGTTTTCAGCCGCTGCGAGGTTGAAGACTTCCTGAAATATGTGGTGGAGGAGGTTTTCCCGCTCATCTCCCTTTAGCAACCTTGAAACCCATAAGGTTTTATGGAGGCGAAAACCATAATATTCAGGAGTGTGAAAGGCTAGTATCCCTTTTCCTCGGAGGAATTTGGGCTTGAAGTTGGAGGAAGCTGGGAGGGCGAAGGCTGCTGCAAAGTTTATCAGGATACCCCTAATAATCCACACCGTCCTTAAAAGGGAGAACTCCCTAACGCTTCAGGTGGAGCATGTTCAGGTTAGGAGGACTAGCATCAGCATTCCGAAGGATGCTCTAAAGCTTAGGAGGGAGGAGATAGAAGACTATATTAAGCAGGTTTACCCCAACGCCCACTCCTTCGTAATCCAGTATGAGAGTCGTGGGGATGAAATGGTTCCCTTCTGCGCCCAGCTCTTCCTCTCCCCAAACCGTAGGCCTGGAAGCCGGTAGGATTGGAAGGGCTGGCTTATGCCTGAGCTAACCCTCCAGGTGGCTGGAATAGGCGGAATAGAATGGGTTATCCTCCTCGCCATCTTCCTCATCTTCATCTTCGGCTCGAAGAAGATGCCTGAAATCATGAGGCATCTCGGTAAGGCTATGGGTGAATTCGAGAGAAGCCGCCTTGAAATCCAGAGGGAACTCATGATGGCAAGCCAAACCGTTCAGAAGCCCTTAACAAGCATTCAAGCAGACCTGGCCAAACTTACCCCTGAAGGCCAGCCCGGCCAGGCTTCCCCTCCACCACCCCCACTACAGGCTGAGAAGTCTGAAGTTAGGCCTCCGACTGGAAGCTCAAGCTTCCTCCTTAGGATGGCTGAGGAGCTTGGTGTTCCAACGGAGAACCGGAGTGAGGAGGAGATTTGGGAGGAGATTAGGAGGAGGACGCTGGAGCGGGGGGGACTTCAGCAGGCAGCAAGCTAGCAAACCTCCGGGGAAACTTTTTGGAAGACCTTATAGATGTCTGCCTTGGCAGGGTTGAGGCAGACCTCGTCCTAGAGTGCGGAGCCCTCCTAAACGTTTTTACCGGCGAAATCCTCGAAGATGTGCTGGTGGCTGTTAAGGGGGGTAGGATAGCCTACGTGGGTAGGAAGGCAAACCTAAAGGCGGCTGAAACCCTCAAGGTGAAGGGTTTAACCGTTCCAGGCTTCATAGACGCCCACACCCACATAGACCTAATATGCACCCCAACTGAGCAGGCAGGCTGGATGCTAGCCCACGGAACCACCTCAATCTTCACTGAGCCTGATGAGTTGGCCAGCGTTCTAGGCTTCAGAGGCCTAAAAATCTTCGTGGAGGAGGTTAGGAGGCTTCCCCTTAGGGTTTACGTTTTAATTCCGCTGACAACACCCCAAAACCCTGAGGTTAGCACGCTTAACGTTATGCCCTTAAAGGCTTACAGGGAAGCCCTTAAATGGCCTGAAGTGGTTGGGCTAGGCGAAACCGTTGCCTGGCCTATGATTACAAGCCGGAAAAAATACTATATGGACAAGTTTAGGCTAGCCTTGAGGGTGGGGAAGCTTATTGAGGGGCATACGGCTGGAGCGAGAAACACGAAGCTAGCGGCGTGCGTATGCTCGGGGGTTTCCTCATGCCATGAGGCTGTAGATGGGGAGCAAGCCTTAGAAAGGCTTAGACTCGGCCTTTTCCTGATGATCAGGGAGGGCTCCCTCAGAAGGGACCTACCCCAAATACTCCCAGAGCTTCTAAGTCGCAGGGTAAGCTTGGAGAATGCAGCCCTCGTCACGGACTGGGTGGACCCGGCAGACCTGCTAGAGCATGGATACATGGACTACGTAGTTAGGAGGGCTATAGAGTATGGGGTGGACCCTGTGAGAGCCATTCAAATGGTAACGTTAAACCCCGCCCGACACTTTAGGCTTGAAAACCTTATAGGTGCTGTTGCTCCGGGACGCTATGCCGACTTAGTGGTGCTGGAAAACCTAGAAAACCCTAAGGTTAAGCTCACCCTCTTAGGAGGGAGGGTTGTGGCTAGGGATGAAATATTCCTCGGAAAGCTTAGGGAGCCTAGGTATCCGAGGTATTCCCTTAAAACCGTTAGGGTGCACGGGAAGCTTAGGCCTGAAGATTTCAAGTTGAAGCCTCCGGTGGAGGGGAGGGTTAAAGCCTTCGTCGCCAAGCTGGAAAGCGAGGCGGTAACAAGGAAAACCCTGGAGGAGGTGGAGGCTGTAGGTGGAGATGTCAGGCTTAACGGGCTTTCAAAGATAGCGGTTATAGATAGGCATCATGGAAGCGGCAGGATTGGGCTTGGGCTTGTTCGGGGGTTCGCAGAGGTAGGCGCTGTGGCCAGTACCCTAAACTTCGATGAGAACCAGCTGGTTGTGGTGGGATGTAGGAATGAGGATATGGCTAGGGCTGCCAATGAGGCTGTGAAGTTTGGAGGCGGAATCGTGTTAGTGGATGGAGGCGAAGTCTTGGAGGCTCTGCCCATGCCTGTGGCTGGCGTGATATCCATGGTGAAGCTTAAGGAGGCTTCGGAAAAGCTTAAGAGAGTAAACTGGAAGCTTAGGGAGGCTGGGAGTAGGCTTAGAAAACCTTTAAACTTCCTCTTCTTCTCAACCTTCACAACCCTTCCAGAGCTAAGGTTTACGGATAGGGGGATACTCGACGTTAAGAGCGGCCGATACCTAAACCTCTTCCCACCACAAACTTAAAACAGGAGTTTGGGAAGATAATTTTTGCGGGCCGGTCGTCTAGCTGGTTAGGATCTCCGCCTGACGCGCGGAGGGTCGCAGGTTCGAGTCCTGCCCGGCCCACCAAAAATCCCGGTTTAGCCTCACCATCCAATTAGAAGAGGGGCTTCGAATTTTGTACTAACTGAATCTTTGTCTATTGTGCTGGGTCGTATCCTTTTATTTAGCCTGTGGTTTGCTATGTTTGGTATGGGTAGGCTTCGAGGCTGGGCTTTCTACTGTAGTGTTTCGGTGTTAACTTTAGCCGTTGTCTTCTTCATTCTGAATTTCAGCGTGGTCTGTGGGGGCCTGCTCGACCAGAATATGGGCTATGTTAGCGATGATGTATGGTATGTTTGTTCGGCTAGGAATATGTTGAGGGAGTTCTGGGGCCTCCAACCCCACGCCTTCAAGAATGGGGAAGCCTATGCTACCATACTCGTTCGAGACCTGGAAGGCTATGATAGGGTTTTGGAGGCTTTGAAGGCTTCAGGTGAACCCTACGAGGTTTTGAAGGACGACTATGAGAAGGCTTTGATGGGGGGTTGGGGGAAGGCCTTCGCCGTGCTGGCTTCAGAGGAAGCCCTCCACAGGGTTGAGGAGGCTGGAGGGAAAGTTTACATTGGATACCCCTACCCGGATAGCCCAGGCATCATGAGCTACCTGAACCTAGAGCATCCACCACTCGTGAAGTATGTTTTAGCCTTAACCATGCTGGTAGATGATAGGCCTCTAGCCTGGAGGATTCCAAGCCTCCTCCTCGGCTCAGCCATCCTCATCCTAGCCTATCTTGCGGCTAGGAAGCTCTTCGGGGAGCTTGGAGGCCTGGCTGCAGCAGCCTTCATCTTCACGGAGCAGACGGTTAGGGCAATGAGTATGGTAGCTATGCTCGACATATACCTCTCCTTCTTCACTCTTCTCGCCTTATGCTTCGCCTTGGAGGGGAGGGGGCTCGCCTCAGCCTTAACCATAGGCCTTGCAGGCTCAGTCAAACTTCCAGGCTTCTTCACTCTTCTAGGCCTCCTAACCTCGCTGGCTGGAAGGAGGAGGCTGAAGCTTCTACCATTAGCCGTGGGCATCCCTGTCCTCGTCTATTTCGCCCTCTCCCTCCCAGTCATCCAGTATCTTGGAGGCTTCAAGGCGTGGGTTGAAGAGCTTCTCGGAGCACTCAGATGGCATGTTACGCCTAGGCCTGGGGGGCCTCCAGCCACCGACCCCCTCGGCCTCCTCTTCGGGTTTAACGCTTTCCCCTTAAGCTTCAGCCCGCCTGTGGCTGCCGCCCCCAACTTCCTGCTGAACCCTATGGTTATTCCTCTAACTTTCCTGCTGGCACCCCTAGCCCTAAAAGGGGTGTTAAGGGGGGTTGGGACAGCTCTAGCCTGGTTCTGGTCCACCTACCTTGGCTACGTAGCCGTATACCTAGCTGGAAACACTACCCTATACAGCTTCTACGCCGTGCAGTTTACGCCCCTAGCAGCCGTTCTAGGAGGAGGCCTCATATACCTGATAAATAATCCTGAAAAGTTTTTTGAGGCTGTAAAAATTTACGGGGAGGCTTTAAGGCTTAGGCGTAGGGTTCAGGTTGGAGGCTGAATGGCTGTTTTCACGAGGCTTTTAGGCAGGTTTATGGGGTAAACGTTTTCCTCCGGTGAGACGGGTACGTCGATGACGGTGGCTACATCGCTTTTCAAGGCCTCCTTGAAGGCTTTGCGAAACTCCTGGTAGCTTTCCACTCGTAGGCCCTGCGCTCCATAGGCTTCAGCCAGTCTGACGAAGTCTGGGGTTAGGCCTAGGTGAACCTGCGAATACCTCCCAGCGTAGAGGTGCCTCTGCCATTGGGCCACCATCCCCAAAACCCTATTATCCAAGATGACGACGATCACAGGGATCTTCTCCTTAACCGAGGTTGCAAGCTCCCTCTCGTTCATGAGGAAGCTTCCATCCCCAGCGATGTCTACGACGGGTACGTCGGGCTGGGCTACCTTTGCGCCTAGGGCGGCTGGAAAGCCGAAGCCCATGGTTCCAAGCCCACCGGAGGAGAGGAAGGTTCTCGGATGGTAGACGGGGAGGTATAGGGCAGCCCACATCTGGTTTTGCCCTACCTCGGTTACGATGATCCCCCGCTTAGGCATGAGTTCTCTAATTTCCTTCATGAGCTTTGGGGGTTTGAGGTAGCCCTTCCTTTCAGGCCCTAAGGGTAGCCTAGCCCTCCTCCTAAGCTTTTCCAAGTGTTTAAGCCATTCCTCTGTTTTCCTCGGTTTAACTCTCCCCTTCACATGGCTTAGGAGGGCTCTAAGCGTCTTCTTAGCGTCTCCTATCAAGGGTATGGTGGCCTGCACATTCTTGTCTATTTCAGCCACATCAATGTCGGCGTGAATGAGCTTCACATCCTTTCTTAGGCTCATGTCTGGGGTGATGGTTCTGTCTGAGAAGCGGAAGCCCACGGCGAGGATGGTGTCGGCTTCGGTTAGGGCCTGGTTGGCGTAGGGCATTCCATGCATTCCTAGGAGGCCGAGGTATAGGGGGTGATCTTCGGGGAAGCATCCCTTCGCCATGAGGGCTATGGCTAGTGGAGCCCTCAACTCCTCGACGAGGCTTCTAAGCTCAGCTGAGGCTTCAGCTGCAATTACGCCTCCCCCAGCTAGGATAAGCGGCTTCTCCGCTTGGAGGAGGAGTTCAGCAGCCTCCTTCACAGCGGCTTCGGGAGGCCTGTCCGGGAAGTGCCAGCGTGGATAATCAGTCCTCTCAGGGATTTTCACGTCGCCCTCTCCAACCTGAACATCTCTGGGGAAGTCTATGAGGACTGGACCCTTCCTCGGCGTTTCCGCAATTCTGAAGGCTGCCTTAACCATTGGTGGAACCTCCTCAGGCTTCTTCGGCTGGAAGTTATGCTTGGTTATGGAGGCGGTTATCCCTATGATGTCTGCCTCCTGGAAGGCGTCCCTACCAATCATGCTGGTGGGTATCTGGCCTGTAACCGCTACGAGGGGGCTTGAATCCATGTAGGCAGTGGCTATCCCCGTGACGAGGTTGGTGGCTCCAGGCCCGGAGGTAGCCATACACACGCCCACCCTGCCGCTGGCCCTAGCGTAACCATCAGCCATGTGGGCTGCAGCCTGCTCATGCCTAGCTAGCACATGCCTAATGGGCGAATTCAGCAGCTCATCGTAGACGGGCATAATGGCTCCACCAGGAATTCCGAAAATTACTTCCACCTTCTCGGATTGGAGGGTTTTCAGGAGGGCTCTAGCACCACTCATCCTAGGCAAATCCTTCCACCAAGCCTCAACCAGTTTTCAAACGCCAGCCAGATAAAGGCGAAACTAAACCTTATAAAATTTAGCCTTTCTAAGCCTTTAAAGCCTCAAATCTCCTTAACAGTATTGAGCAGCCTGGCTTGGTGTTTAGGTTTGAGCGGGGAAATTGTTGAGGTTGGAAGGGTTACCCACTACTTCTCGAGGATTGGGGTGGCTGTGGTGGAGTTGAAGGCTCCCCTAAAGATTGGAGACCGCATCCTCATTCGGGGGGCTACCACCAACCTTGAGCAAACCGTGGAGTCCATGCAGATAGAGCATAAACCCGTGGAGGAGGCTGGACCAGGCCAATCCATAGGCTTGAAGGTGAAGGACAGGGTTAGAGAGAAGGATATCGTCTACAAGCTGGTTTAGAGATAAGACATAAATATTTCGTGCTATTGCCCACTTTTAGGCGAGGGGCAATGGGAGAATGCCAGCTCTGCGGAAAGAAAGGTGAAAACCTAAGCCTCCTCCAAGCCAATCATAAAGAGCTTGGAGCCATCATGGTATGCCAGGACTGCTGGAGGAAACTTTACGAGGATAATGCCATGGTCTGCGGCCTATCCGGAGGCTCAGGTGGAAGCTGCCCCACCTGCGGTTAAACCCCTCACTCTTTATTCATCTTTCTTCTTTTTTTAGATGATTTTTTATGTAGGGAAGGGGATTAGCTGAAAAATTTGAGTAGGCCCTCCTTCTTCGCTGGCAGGCCCTCCATTAGGTGGTTTTTGGTTATTCCGAAGATTTGGAGGATGCGGAGGGCTGCGGGGACCACCTGGTTTTCCACGTAGTAGTCTAGGTCTACGTCGGCTGGGCTGGCGGTTAGGCTTGGCTCAGCCCTCTGGTAGAGCTTCCCCGCCCCCTTAACGATGACATAGCCCACCTTATCCCCGTAGGTTAGCTTCCAACCCTTAGCCATAAGCCTCTTAGCTGCCTCCACGTGGGGCGCCCTAACCTCATAATCCTCAATAGGCTTGGTAATAGTCTTCCAGATGGTTACATCCTCCATGCTGAATCTTCCAGCCTTAAAATCCCTAATCCACTGGCGCACGTATTCTACGGCTTTTCCCGGATCGCCCTCCCTAAGCACAATCTCTATAACCTTCTCCTGAACCTGTTTAGCTGCTTCACACCAGTCGCCTCTTGCCACTTCTAAGCCTACGATTTCCACCCTACCATCTGGGAGGAGGCCTGCATAGCGCTTCTTAGCTTCAGTAAAGAGGATACGCTCGTAGATGGCGTCCGGCTTAATCTCTAAGCCCACCCGCTTCTCCACCTCAGCCTCAAACCTCTCCACCTTTTCAGGCTCATAGGCGAGGAAAACGCTGTCTGTGTCGCCGTAGATAACCTTTAAGCCTAGTTTTTCCGCTATGGCGAGGGCTTCGGAAATGGTTTTTCTACCCCAAGCTGCCACGGCCTCAGCTACCTCAGCTTTAAACCATCGAGCACCCCTCCAGCCGCTATACCCGTAAACAGCGTTGGTTATCACCTTCACAGACCTCTGCCTCGCATCCAAAATGCGGTATAGGGCTTGGCTGGGCTTCAGCCCCTTCATCCTCTGCCTTATCTGCCTCCTAGCCCTCATAAGCTCCTCCAAAACCATCTTGTAGAAGCCTGGAGGCTTCTTCCTAAACCTGTGGCCTACCTCCGGGGCTACGTAAACTCCTTCCTCCGGCTCGGGTTCACCCTCAGGCAGGTAGGTGTCCGGCGAAAGGTTATACTTCACCATGAGGCTTGGATACATGGAGGTGAAGTCGAAGACTGCTACCTTCTCGTGGATTCCAGCCTTAGGCTCTAGGACCATACCCCCCTTATACGGGTAGTAGGGCTGCTCCACCCTTTTTGGGGCGAGCTCCCCAAGCCTCCAAGCCTCCCTTATAAGGTACCAGTCCACCCTGAAGCCTACGGCAGCCGCTCCAACCTGGTCTACGGGCATACCTATCAAGTGTGAAAGCTGGTAGGCGAAGTCTAGGATGGCCTCAGCCACCCCCATAATGACTTCAGCCCTACGCAGGCATAGGGCTTGAAGCTTCTCCCTCCCCTCCTCAGTCTTCCAAAGCCTCCCCGCCTCCACTGCGTCTACCTCTATGGGCTCCTCAAACTTTACGCCGAGGAAGGAGGCAACATTGGCTAGGGTTTTCAGCTTAACTTCAGGCATGTCCTCAGCGAAGTCTAGCAGGTCTATGTTAGCCCTCCCAACCACGGAGAAGTGGCCGTAGAGGCTTTGATGGGGATGCTGACCCATCCTGTCCATTCTAAACCTAACTCCAAGCTTTTCCGCCCTCTGGGTTAGGTAGGGGTAATCCTGCCTGTTGGAGCCATAGCCCACCACCACATCAGGGTCGTAAGCCTCCACATACCTGGAAAACTCTTCTAGGAGGCCTTTATCATCCCCCTTCTCTGAGGCGGCGAAAACCTTTCTTTCACCCTGGCTAGTTACGGCTGCAATGGCGAGAACTGGGTCTCTAAGCGGGCTGGGCGAGCCTATTTCGCTACTGTAGATGGGGGTGAAGGCTAAAACCCTAAGCTTGGGGGTTTCTAAGGCTTCAACCGCCCTAGGCCTCTCCTTCGCTAGGTAGCAGGCTTCCACCCTAACGCCTCCAGGAGGCTTCACCTCCTCAGCTTCAACCTCATTCCAGCCGCAGGGCTTAACATCCAAGCTTAAAAGGTACTGGGAGGAAGCCCTTAAATCGTCGTGGAAAACCTCTCCAACCCAGCCCTCCCTCGGAAGCTTTTTGGCGAGGGTTTCAAAGGCTTCCTGCCCCTTAGCCTCCACCCTTAAAACCTTTAAAGGCTTGCCGAAAAGCTTCTTCTCCTCAACCTCCACGGTGGAGAAGGCTTGGCGGAGCGTAGGGTTTGAGTTAAGAGATTTAACAGCTTCTTCAGCCTCAATTTTTGGAGCCACGTAGAGGGAGGGGTTAAACCCCCTGTCGAGGATTAGGATTCTCCTACCCTTCCTGTCCACGCCCCAAAGCCTTATCTCTGAGGTTTCACCAGCAGGCTCCTGGCTTATGTCGAGCAGCCAAAACCTAACCTTCAACCCTTCATCCCAAAAAGGATATTTCGGTGGGAGGCTAAAAGGAGTTTCCCTTAATACTGGATACCCTTTCGGGCCACCATCTCCTTCGGATACTTTACCTCAACTACCTCGCTTACAATATCAGCCTTCTCTATAAACTCCTTTGGCGCATAGCGTCCAGTAAGCACTACATTGGTTTGCTTGGGCACTCTTTCAAGGAAGCCTAAAACCTCCTCCACGCTTAGCAGGCCCCAGGCCACAGCCAAGTTTACCTCGTCTAGGATTAGCAGGAAGGGCTTCTTCTTCCTCACAAGTTCCTCCGCCCTCTTCAAAGCCTTCTTAGCCAGTTCAACATCCTCCCTCTTCGGGTTTCCAGGCTTAATGAAGCCCCTACCTCCAAACTGGTAAATTTCGTATTCGGGCTTCAGCCTCCTACGCACCTTATACTCGCCAATATTCTTCCTCCCCTTCATAAACTGGATTATCACAACCTTGAGGCCGTGGCCCACCGCCCTCAAAGCCAAGCCGAGGGCGCTGGTCGTCTTACCTGCACCCGTACC
The DNA here is from genome assembly GCA_003662485.1 of Candidatus Hecatellales archaeon. Classification (GTDB taxonomy): domain Archaea; phylum Thermoproteota; class Bathyarchaeia; order Hecatellales; family Hecatellaceae; genus B25. Next base: position 21,781 of record QMYD01000002.1, read on the forward strand.
CGTATAAAGGTATATTATTCCCATCGCTTAGCACCCGGGGAAACCTTCCAGGCCTCCCCATTTAAACTTGATGGTTGGTTAGGTTTAAAACCATGGTTTGGGCGTCTTCGCCATCCTCGTAGTAGGAGGGGATGCGGCTGGAGGGTTTGAAGCCTAGTGAATGGTAGAGGGCTATGGCGGCTTGGTTGCTAACCCTAACCTCGAGGGTAAGCCTCTTAAAGCCTCCATCCCTAAGCCTCCTAATCAGGGTTTTCAGCAGGGTTTTCGCCACTCCAAGCCTGCGATAGCTGGGGTGAACGGCTATGGAGGTGAGGTGGGCTAGCCCCCCAGGCCTGGCAACCGCTGAAACATATCCAACGGGAACTCCTGAAACCTCAGCCACAAGGAAGTATTCGGGGCTAAGCCTTGAAAGGGCGAGGATAAGGCTGGGGGGATAGGGATTCTTAAAGGAAGCCCTCTCTATCCTTGCGAGTTCGGCTAGGTCCTCCCTCCTGAAGCCCCTAACCTTCAAGCCTCGAAGCAAAGCCTCAAAAATATCCTTTTATGAGCCGCCCCTTAACCTTTGTTGAGAAAGGGAAGGGAAGAAAGGGGCTTGAAAATTTTAGGCTTAGACTTAAAGCATGGCTCTGCAAGGCTTTACATCGAAAACCTTGATGACCTCTGGCACCTTTACAACGTGGTCTCCCCTGGAGACCTAGTTTATGCGAGAACAAGCCGGGAGCTTAAGGGTGGAGGGGAGGCTGCGAGGCCTCAAAGCCGAAGGGTTTCCATGACGCTTGGAATTAGGGTTAAGAGGGTGGAGTTTGGGGGGAGAGGACTCCGCATCCTAGGCGTCGTGGTGGAGGCTCCTGAAAGGTATGATGGTATCCTCGGCTCCCATCACACCCTAAACATTCAGCCCTCCACCGTTTTGAGGCTGGTTAAGGAGGAGTGGCCTCGATACCAGGTTGAAAGACTTCGGAAAGCTTCTGAGGCCGCTGAGAAGCCCGTGGTTATCGTTTCACTGGATGATGAGGAAGCCTGCATAGGGCTGGTTGGAGGCTTCAGGGTTGAAGTGAAAGCCGAGGTTAAGGCGAGGCTCCCCGGGAAACGTGAAGCCGAGAGGAGGGGTGAAGCCCTGAAAAAGTATTTCTCCCAGATTCTTCAAGCCTTAGAGAGAACGCTAGCCGAAATAGGAGAGACCACCCCCATTGCGGTGGTGGGCCCAGGATTCCTTAAGGAAGAATTTTTGAAGTATGCGGCTGGAAGGCTTAAGGGCTTGCGGCTTCAGGCTTTCACCGTTAGCTCTGGAGGCCTGCCAGGTGTGAGGGAGGCGATTAGAAGCGGAGTCCTACTAAAGTTTGCCAGGGAGAGCAGGCTGCTGGAGGAGGCTAAGCTCGTGGAGGAGTTCCTCGCTGAGGTAGCTTCAGATAGGGGGCTTGCAGCCTACGGCTTGGAGGCTGTTGAGAAGGCTGCCAGCTATGGGGCGGTGGAAAGGCTGCTCGTCGTGGATAGGCTGCTCAGGGAGGCTGAACCCGAAAAGCGTAGGAGGATTGAGGAGGTTGTTAGGATGGTGGAGGATAGGGCTGGCAGGGTTATCATCCTCTCAGGCGAGCAGGAGGCTGGAGAGAAAATTATGGGGTTTGGAGGCCTCGCAGCCCTCCTAAGGTTTAGGGTGGAAAGCTAAGCTTGAAAAGGGAATGTTAGGGACAACCGTTTTAACGGTTTGAAACTGTAGGTAGGCTTGGAGGGGTGAAGCTTTGAATCTTTACGGAGAAATCCTTCCACCCCTAACCGTTTTCCTCACGGTCTGGGCTGCTGTCTACCTGCTCTCCAAAGCCTTTAGGCTTGAAAGGTTTGGGGTGGAGGTTAAACCCTTCCTCCTCATCTTCCGGACGGGGAGGTTTAATAGGATGCTGGACTGGCTGGCTGGAAGGCTGGGTAGGGCTGTTCCAGCCCTCTCCAACCTCTCGCTGGCCATGAGCCTTGGAATGATGGCTCTTGGAACCTACCTGCTAACCAGAAACCTCTACTCGCTCTTCTACAGGGTGAAGGAGGCAGCCCCCGTTTTCCCCGCAATTCCCTTCATCACTATTAGGGAGAGCCTCCCCTACTTCCTCCTAGCAGCCGTAGTACTCATAGCCGTTCATGAAATCGCCCATGGAGTGGTGGCAAGATATGAGGGCATTAAGGTTAAGTCTTCAGGCGTCCTCGTGGCTGCAATCATCCCTGGAGGATTTGTTGAACCCGACGAGGAGGAGTTTAAAAGGGCGGAGAGGGGGAAGAGGCTTAGGGTTCTAGCCGCAGGCTCAACCGCTAATATGGCCTTAGCCCTCCTGCTTATACCCTTACTCTTAGCGTTCTTCCACCCTTCAGGAGTGCTGGTTGAAGGGGTTTGGGATGGAGGCCCAGCCATGCAGGCTGGGATCAAGCCCGGAATGATCATAGAAGCCGTAGGCGGGGTTAACGTTTCCAGCGTTCAGGATTTAAGCCAGCAGATTTCGAAGGCTGGAATTAACGCAGACCTCACCTTGAGGGTTAGGCTGCCCGATGGAAGCCTTAAAACCTTCCATGTTAGGACTGTGGCTGACCCTGACAATCCAAGCCGGCCTATCATAGGGCTTACCAAGGTTAGAAACCATATCCCCCATTTCCAGGTTTACCTCGCCCTCTTCTGGCTTCACTTCTGGTCTCTTAACATAGCCATCTTCAATATGCTTCCCCTCTACCCGCTGGATGGGGATGGAATAGCCTACAACCTAGCCGAGAAATTTCTCGGTGGAAGAGCGAAAATAATTAGGGTGGGGTTAACCCTCTTCTACCTAACCCTACTAGGGCTGAATATTGGGCTAACCTTTGGAAGATTCGGCTTCATCTCGATTTAGATTGCACCCCCTCAGCTCTGCAATGGCTCGCCATCCAGGCTTTTCAGCCCCGTCCATCGGCAATCATCGGGGTTTATGCCTGCTTCAGCCCTCTAGCAGGTAAGCAAGCACACCCTTTAGGTTTTTCCCTTTCACTATGAAGTCTGCAGCCCTAGCTGCCTCCTCATCCTTTGGGTTGAAGGCTATGGATAGGGCTGAAACCCTGAACATGGGGGCATCCCAGCGGCTGTCTCCAACCACAGCACACTGGTAGGGTTTTAAGCCAAGCTCGCCCGTAAGCCTTTTAAGGGCTTCAAGCTTCCTCCCAAGTTCTACGACGGCTTCGCCTTCTCCAGTAAGCCTGTCCCCCTCAGCCAGAATCTTATTCGCTAGGACGTGGTCAATGGAGAGTTGGGTTTGAACTCTTTCGGCTAGGAGCGAAATCCCGCTGCTTATGATGGCTGTTTGGTAGCCTGCATCCTTCAGCCTCTTAATGGTTTCTTCCGCCCCAGGCATGAGGGGAGCCCTATCTAGAACCTCCTTAACCTCGCTAAGCC
>QMYD01000003.1 GCA_003662485.1 Candidatus Hecatellales archaeon
AGGATGAATCTTGGAATCTTCACACTCTCACCAGCTTGTGATGGTGCCAGCATATTCGAGAATGGTGTAGAAGCCTGGCTCGAAGGGGAGTCTGTCATAGTTGAATTTTATGAGCATGCTTGTGACGCCTTTGGGTATGCTGTCGAAGTCTATGTGTTGGAGGGCGACGGAGGCGTAGTAGGTGTCCCTAAAGGACCATCCCCAAATGCAGAGGGCGGCTGTGCCATTGAGGTCCCGGTGGGCGGTGATCAGGACGGTTCCGTTTCCAACGGGGTGGAAGCCGTTCCGGGTGGAGGATGGAGCATACCAAGCGGTCATGGAGGTTGAGAAGAGGGGGATAGGGTCGCTTCTCGCACGGTGGAGGATGAAGATGTCTGTTAGGTCGTTAAAGTATTCGCTTCCCATGTTGGCGTATAGGCTTCCAACCACCACCATGCTTGAACCTGCAACCAAGAGGCCTCCAGACGAGGTTTTGAAGTGGAGGCGGTTTAGGCTGTCATGGTAGCCTGCTGAGCCTACAGCCATTAAGGCTGGAATTTCGGGTAGGCTTGAATTCACCGCGTCGAAGGCTAGGCGGGCTTCGGGGAAAATCTTGGAAAGTATTCTCGCGGTTTTGAGGTCTTCTGGAGCGTTTCGGCCAACTAAGATCCACTGGTATTTCGTGTGGACTGCGTCTCGGAGATCCCAGGGGTTAAAAACCAGGTTAAGCTGGTATTGTAGTTCTTGGTCTTCCTCCACCGCACCATAGACTACCACGAAGCGTTTGGAGGTGTTTGGGGGGATGGCTGCCTCCCATTCTGCCACCAGTATGCACGACCTACCTGCCCCAGCTGGGCTAGGGGAAGCTGCCCTCCAATCTTCAACCGTGGCTAGGTAGAGTCTTCCAGGTGAGGGCCAGTAGGCTGCGTAGGCGGTAGCCCCTCCAGCTGGAAACACGGCGAGATCGTAGGTTTTCAGCCCTCCCTCCCAATACACGGTTTCCATTCCACGTTTAACCTCCACATTTTGGCTTGGCAGACTCAGCCTCCGGCTGAATTTCACGTGGAGAAGCTCGGCCTCCTCTACGGTTTTGAGGAAGGATATGTCCATTAGGATGGTTATGTGCTTGTAGACTTTGTTGAAGATGAGGGTTTGCCTTACGTTTACAATGTTCACGTAGCTTTCCATGATGTGAATTACGGCTTGGGCTATGAGGCGTCTCGGCCCATTATAGACTATGTCGAGGGGTTCGGCTAGGAGGTTTTGGGAGCGGCCGCTTCCTGGAAGGCTTAGGCTGGGATCACAGTAGAGGGCGTAGGCTGTCCCCCTTCTCCTCTCACCCGAGGAGTCGAGGTACTCGTATTGGAGGAGCCACCCCTCGATTGGGGGGCTAGGGAAAAGCTGAACTCCACCATAGGCTAGGCTACCCTCCGGGGAGGCTGCCTCCCCATATTTGGAGAAGCATGCTTTCAGGTTTTTCGCCTTGTAGGGGTAGAGGGTGTAGTAGTCGCTGCTTAGGACTCCTTCAATGGTTAGGTAGTCTTCAGACTCCTTTGACGCTGGGTTTCCGCTAAGGTATTGGTATAGGGGTATGGCAAGGATGAGGCAGATGAGCGTTAGTGTGGCGATGAAGTGCTTCTTGTCTTCCACTTCCCGCTCCTCGCCTTCGTCTCCTCCAGCCAGCTTTGAAGGAGAATTTTATAAAGGCTTTCCCGGAAAATTAATAAAAATCTTACGGGAAGTTAATTTGCCCTTGGATGGTTGAAGGCTTGCGGATATGTGTTGTTACGGCTTATCCTCCTTGGAGGGGTAGTCTCAGCGAGTTTGGTAAGGCCCTAACCGACGAGTTGGCTAAGCTAGCCGAAGTTGAGGAAATCCATATTATTGCTAATGTTTGTGATGGGTTGGAGGGTGTGGAGGGGAAGGGTAAAATCGTTTTACACCGCTGCTGGAGGATGAATAGCCTCTGGGGTCCCCTAAAGGCTTTTAGGGAGATTTTGAGGGTTAAACCCTCCCTCGTATACTTTAACGTTCACCTAGCAGTTTTCAGCGCTGGGAGGATGGTTAACTTCCTCTGGTCCCTGCTCCCCCTAACCCTAAAGCTTTTAGGGTTTAGGCTTGTCACTACTTTGCACAACCTTTTTGAGAGGATAAACCTTAGGGAGGCGAAGTTTAAGGACTGCCTCCTAAACAGGATAGGCCTAACCATTGCAACAAAGTTTTATGCTTTTTCAGATGCAGTCGTGGTTACGATGAGGTCGTACGTGGACCTGCTTAGGAGGAGGTATGGGGCTAAAGCCTTCTATATACCGCATGGAGCCTGGCTTTTCAGTGGGGGTAATGCTGATCCAGGCAGCCACATCCTCTACCTTGGCTACATAGGCCCCTACAAGGATGTTGAACTACTGCTGGAGGCTTTCAGGCTTTTGAGGGCTGAGAGGCCTGGGGTTAGGCTTCTCTTCTCGGGTAGTGTTCACCCCAGCTATGTGGAGGCAGGCCTGCTGGAGAGGCTTAAAAGGGAGGAGGGAGTCTCCTACTTGGGCTATGTTCCAGATGAGGAGCTTGGGAGGGTGGTGAGGGAAGCCTGCATTATTGCGCTTCCCTACGCCACCTGCACGGGGACCAGCGGCGTCCTCCACCTTTTAGCCAGCTTTGGGAGGCCCTTCCTAACCACGGAGCTCCCAGAGTTTTTGGAGCTCAAGAGGGAGGGGGCTGGAATTCTTACGGCTAAGAGGGACCCTGAAGATTTCTTTAGGGCTATGAGGAGGCTTCTCGAAGACAAACAACTATATATTGAATTAGGGGGGCGGAACGTTGAGTTTGCTAGGAGTAGGGAGTGGGGAAAGGTAGCCCAGGAATACCTTAAACTGTTTAGGAAGGTGGTTTATGGTTAGATTACCCTCTGCTTTCCGGCTTTAGGCGGGTAGTAGTTGAGTTTTGCGTGGTATTGGGGGTCTGGCCCCACCTGTCTCATCGTATCCTTTACGGCTTCCTCTATGGTTAACCCTTTAGCGTATAGGTTTTCGATTAGGTGGGCTACTGCTCGGTCGGAGTGGGGTAGGGTGACGAGGCCTCCCCAGCCTATGTAGGCGAGGGCTCCCTGCCTAATGAACTGGGTGGGCATGAGGGGGTCCGTCATGGTGTCGCAGCCCATAGCTATGATTACAGCATTCTTAAACTTGCCCTTCAAGTGTTGGCCTATGAAGGCTTGGCTTACGGCGAAGACTGGCTTTGCTCCCTCGTAGGCGTAGGCTTTCTTCACGTCTCCAACCAGCTGCTCATAGACGTACTTGGTGGTGGTGTAGGGTTCGCCAGTGAAGAAGTATAGGCCTTCATCCCGGTAGAGGGCGCTGTGAAGCCTTAGGATGACCAGCCGGTAGCCTCCGGGAAAGTTTTCAAGAAACTTTACTGTGACTTCCTCCCCCTGGTAGATGTCAACCTGGTAGCCTGCCTCTTCTAGGCATGCTTGAACCCTCTCGATGAAGGCTGGATTTGGCTTAAGGGTGTCAAGGATTACGGCCTTCTTTACCTGTCCCTCCACCTGGCTCCCAGTGGGGGTTGAGAGGGCTAGGACTGCAACGATGATGGTTAGGGTGAAGGCGAGGAAGCCTATTTTGGCTTTCAGGTTTCCAGGTTTCCTATGCCTCCTCAACGGTTTCCCCTCCAGCCTGTGATGATGCCTAAAAGCGTGGCTGCGGCTTTAAGGGCTGCTAGGAGGAGGCATCCCAGCGTTTGGGTTGGGGGGTTGGGCTGGCTTAGCAGCCTCCTCAGCGTGGAGAGGGTGGCCTTAAGCTTCCCCTTCTGGGGTTTGCTCTTGGCCTTCCTGTTGAAGGCTGGGATGGATTGGCCGTAGCTGAAAGCCTTGCGGAGGAGGCTTAGCAGGCTTGAGGCTTCTAGGTGGCTTACCCCGATTTTGCTCCAGCCTTCTTTTACGCCTAGCGCTTTAACCCTCCAGTATAATTCTAGGTCTTCCCATAGTTTCAGGTTTTCTTGGAAGAGGCCTGCTTTTAGGAGGGTTTCACGCTTGTAGAGTCTGGGAATGGCTTCCTCCACGCTGGCTGCTGTGTTCCTCCATAGGGCTGAGCAGGAAGCCCAGAAGCCCCTTCCATGAAAGGTTTCAGGTATTTTAACGGCTTCAAAGCCTTTAAGGCAGAGGTTTGCGCATTCGGCTAGGAGGCCTTCTCCCGCCAGCTGGTCTGAATCCAGGAATAGCACGTATTCACCTTTAGCCTTCTCTACGCCTAGGTTTCGAGCTGAAGCTTGGGTTCCAGCCTTCCTTAAAACCTTGGCTCCCCAGTTTTCCGCTATCTCCACCGTGGAGTCGGTGCTGAAGCTGTCGACGACGATTACCTCTAGCGGCTTAAAGGTTTGCCTGGCTAGGGCTTCCAAGCATTTCCCAAGGGTTTCACCTGAGTTCTTGGTTGGAATGATGATGGAGATGGAGGGGTTCCCTGCTGGCAATCTTCAAAACATTTCTTGCGTTTTGAGCCTAATATTTTTACTTGAGGGCTTCCTCTAGGTGGAGTTCTTTAAGCTCTTTTTTGATGGGGTCTCTTAGGCTGTCAGCCTGCTTAAAGTAGTTGAAGGCTTCGGGGAGGATGGTGAAATCCTGCTGGGATACAGCCTTCTCCCAAGCTTCGAAACCCCTCAAATTATATTTCAAGTATTCTCCCACGTATTCGTGGAGTTGCTGGTAGGAGGTGTTGGGCGGAGTAAGCTTCTCATACCTCTCGATTAAGGCTTGAAAACTCTTTTTAAAGCCTGCTGCAATCTCAGGCCTGCTAAAAACACTGTAGGTTGGCTCCTCCTCGACTAAATATTTGAATTTACCTCGATATCCAATTGCCTCTGCCAAAATGTCTATTAACTCCTTTGAGTAGTTCTCTTCCTCTCCACTAAATTTTTCTCCGTAGGGTAGGGAGGCTGCGGCGGCAATAATAGCCACTAACACTACTGCCACTATTCCTGCGAGGAAAAGCTTTTTCAACACTTTCTCCTATCCCTGAAGATCGAAAGCGGGGAGACAAAACCTGCTAAAACTAAGATTAAAAAAATGGGGAAGGTTTTAGGGTTTTATGGGTCGTGGATGCCTCCTTCATGCTTGTATTCGCTTATGGGTCCTAAGGTTTCAACGACGCTGTAGCTGTATGGACAGCTTGTATAGTCGATCTTTATTATGACGGTGGTGGCGCAGTTAGGCTTGCTCTGCAGGTGTTCGCCAAGTTCATCCCAGAAGAACTTACATGCATAGTAGGTGTCTTGGCCTGTTATGCCCCAGATGGATAGGATTACGGTGCCGTCTAGGTCCTTGAAGGTTGAGATCACCGCGTAGCCTGAATCTGTGTACTTGTTGAGGCTGCTGTCCTTCCATGGGCTTGCATTCTCCCAGCCTGCTGGGCCTGTTCCATCAACATTCCAGATGCTCCAGCAGGACAGCGGTATGATGGTTAGGCCTTCTTTACCGTCAGCTAGGGTTCCGCTAGCTATACCCATGTCGAGGTAGGCGTCGGTAAACTCGTTAGCGTATTCGCTTAGGAGGTTAGCCCAGTTGCTTCCAATCGTTATTAGACTTGCACTCTCAACGGGTACGGTCTTACACCAGGCGTCTCTTAAGCCTGAGCGTCCAACGTTTTCTCCTATCCAAGGCCAAGAGTCTGCGTTGCCGTCTAGGTAGTAGTGGACCCTATGCTTCTGGTAGGTGCCTCCAGGCCTGACTTCAACCTGGTCTGGGTCGGTGGTATCCCTCATCCACTGCATTACCCAGGGTGTCTTGTCACCCCAGACGGTGTCCTGCATGTCTAGGCCGCTCATCCTAACCTCCGTCTGCTTCTTCGAGTCGAAAAATTCGCTTACCATAGCTGCGCCAGCAGAGTCCACAGCCGCCGAATCCCTGCCAACCACAATCCACTCGTAGGAGGGCTTAAAGACCAGCTTGCCCCAATCAACTATCGCACACCATTCATCAGTCGTTTCGGGCCAAGTAGTTGGATCATTTGGAGTTATTTCGTTGGGTATAGGCTTCGTTGAGTCACAACTTATGAATATTTGGACTAATTGCTTTCCAGATGTGTCTAGGAATTCAGCTGGAATTCTGAATTCTGATACCGACCACTCCTCACTATGACCAGTTAGGATACCACAGTAGTGGCCGTTCACGTATACAGCGTCAATTTCACCGGATTGCTTGTTAACGTCCAAAGCACGTATTTTTAGGGTTGCTGCTATATATCCGGACTGCGCTGTCTTGAAGGCTGGGGTGAATATGTTGAATTCAATTGGGTGCTTCGAGTCTGTGGCGAACAAACACTCCTCAGTATCCATGTCGTTGTCAGCAGTACCTGTTAGGTCATTGTTTTCATTGTCTTCGGTTGTCCAGTATAGGCCATAGGTGGAGTATAGCACCTTGTAGTCGCCTGGGCTTAGACCTGTTATGGTCATGGTTCCATCACTGTTCTGGGTTACCGTATAGTTTGTGGTCAGCGTTCCGTTTGCCCAGGATACTCTTGGAATGAAGGTCTCGTAGACTCCGTCGCCATCAGTATCCTTTAGTACCCTCTCGGAGAAGGAGCAGTATGAAGCCCAGTCTTCATCGTCAACCACGATTACTGGCACATTATCGGTGGAAGTGGTGATTGTACCAGTGGTAGTAGTATGGTATTCCACGTATCTGCCTGCTGGCATGTGGAGGGCTTTGCGTAGGTCCCACGGGTTGAACACTTGGTTTAACAGGTATTTAACCTCGCTGTCCAAGGCATCGGTTTCGTCGCCAGCATCCTTGTCCTGGGCGTCGTGATAGTCTACAACGCCGTAGACGGTTACGCCTCTAAACTGGTGTGGCCAGTCTCCACCCAGCATAAAGTCCCATTCGCCTATTATGAAGGGTATTTCAGGCTCGCTAACCGTTACCATGTCCTCGTCATCAACGTTGAATAGCGGCTGATTCCAGTATGCCCAGCCGTCCACGGTGTAGTCTGAAAGGATAGGCCAGTAGGCTGCATAGCCTACAACCTTCTCATCGCTGGCAATTACTTGAGCAACATCGTACTTGCTTGGTATTTCTGTCATGTATCCTGAATCCGCGCACTTATGAAGCTTGTAGTAGACAGTTAGCTTACCGCTATACACCTTAAGGAATGTTATCACACCAGTATCGTAATCAATGGTGTAGTCTATTCCACGCTGCAGGAAGGTTGTTGTTCCTGACGCATCAGTAATGTAGACTCTTTCAGAATCCTCTTCTACTGGGTAGCACCATTTGGGATCCTCTGTTTTGTCCTCGGGAAGCGTTACAGTCTCACTACCATACGCACCAAATGTTCCGGTCGTCTCAAATTTGTATTCTCTGAGGGGGTACTTTGTTAGGTGCCAGTCGCTTCCGAAGCACGTGGTGTATACTTGATGCCAGAAGTGTGAGTAGCTGTCTAGTTCAGGCGGTGGGCCGAGGTCCCACTGGCCTCTGTTGCTGAAGGCTATGTCCACGCTTCCAGATAGCTTCTTTGAGTCAATGGTCAGCTTTATGTCCTTGAAGAGGATGAACTGCTTCTTCACCTTGTCGTAAACCTGTGTTATGACTACGTCGACTAGAGGCCACCTCTCATCCTGCTCTAGTACGCCATTTCCGTTAGTGTCATCTCCGTCGAAGATGTGGGTTACTGCCTGGGCTACCCATCTTCTCGGGCCATGGTAGAGAATGTTCAAGGGTTCTGATTCTGCATACTTGTTGCACTGCCTTCCACCCTGGTTAGGAGTTGAAACTCCAGTTTGCAGGTTAAGCCAGGGGCCTCCAGCTTTATGCTTGTCACCGAATAGGGCGAAAGCCCAAACATGCCTGTCGATTCCACCCACATACGTGTAGCGGATGTCTATGAGCCAGCCGTTTAACCAGTCAAACTTGTCTCTAACATTCTCGTTAGCGAATGGGTCACGGTTAGGAACACCACTGACATCTCCAACCCTCTGGTCGTAGGTTCCTACATCCTCGTATCCAGCATATTGAAGGCCAACACCTATGGCGTCATTTGAAACATAGCCTTCAGCGTCAACATAGGAAGGATCAACGTAAATGCATTCTCCGTACTTGTTAAAGCCTATGCTGGTGCTCCGCTTCTCGAAGGGGTAGAGGTTGTAGACGTAGATTTTATCGCCTGATAGAGTGTACCAGTCGCTGCTTAGTATGCCGTCAACCTTTATGTATTCCGCTGTTGTGGTGGTTGCTGCAGCTGGTACAACCATTCCGAAGGTGCTTAACAGGAACATTAAAGCTATTGCTAGGCTTATGCTTACCTTCCAAAATCTCATTTGTTTTCGCACCTCACAGCGTGTTTCTAACCTATTTTTTCCTCTGGATTATGTATAAAAAGCTTTCGATGAGGAGAAGTAGGTTTGATAATGCTTAAAAAAGCCGTAAAAGGCTTCATGCTCAAGAAGCATGGAAATCAGGCTTGAAAACATTTTTATTGAGGAATTCGCATAATATGAGAGACCTTGGAGGAAGAGGAAAAGCCAATTACTATAACTATTGGAATAAAAACGCTTGTCATAGTTATAGTTGTTGTTGTGGCCATGCTTGGAGGGCTGACTGCCTGGTATTGGCTCCAGGGCGAGGAGATGCCGCCATCCGTCGGAGCGCCAGCTGAACTCAAAAAAGTGCGAGACCTAGCAATAAGCTATGTAAGTAAACACTACCCAGAGGTGGGCCAAGACTTACAAGGCGTGAAATTTTGGAGCGGCGAAGAGGTTAAGACGGAAGGGGGGAGAAAAGCTTACATGTTTACTGGAGATAGTTGGAAGATAACTATTCAGTGGGCTAGGCATAGGGAGATTAAGGCTGAGATAACCTACATAGTTTCCATAGAGAAGTTAGTAGGTTACGATTATTTGAAGTGGAGAGGAATGGTGGTTAGAGATATGGTTAGGGAAATAAGCCATCACTTTCCATAAGGAAACAACGCTATAATTTAACGTTGGAATTCGGCTCCTTTGCCTCTTAGGGTTTCGGCTATGGAGATTCCGAGGATGGAGGCTGCTAGGGCTCCTAAGCCTATCATGGCTGTGATGGATATTAGGTGGTAGGTTAAGGCCATGGCGAGCAGGGTTTCCGAGCCTTTTAAGCCCAGTGCAAGGAAGATGAGCATCCAGAAGGCTTCGAAGCTTCCCACGTATCCTGGAGCGGCTGGAAGGATGAAGGTTATCATCATGAAGATGTAGCCTGTAAAGATTAGGAGGGCTGAAGCCTCATAGTTAAAGGCTTTGAAGAGGAAGTAGTAGCTTCCGTAGAAGACTGTCCAGAGGAGCCAGCTTAGGAGGAGGCTTGAGGCTAGGAGGCGAGGCTTCGCCACCATGCTTCCAGCAGCCTCAATAAGCGATTCAATAAAGCCTGCAATCCTCTGTCTCCAAGAAGCTTTGAGGGGGAGCCTTCCAAGCAGGCTGAGGATTCCGCTTTTAAACCTGACAGCCAGAAATATGAGGGCTATTAGGGCGATGATTAGGAGGACAACTGCCTTCAAGCTTCCGATTACTACTTGCGGGGTGGAAGTGAAGGGGGTTAGGCTGAGAGTTAGCGCTCCAAGGCTGGCTAGGGCGACAAGGTCTAGGAGCCTCTCAATAGCTATGGAGGATAGGCCTGCTGTGAAGCCTGTTTTTTCGCTTCTGTCGACTAGGATGGCTCTGGCTAGCTCCCCAACCCTCACTGGGATCAGCGTGTTAACCATGTAGCCCACCCCAGTTATCCAGAAGAGGCTTGAAAGCCTCGTAGGGTTTCGGACGGGCATGAGGATGAGCTTCCACCTGTACGCCCTTAAAAGGTAGAAGGGGATTAGGATGGCTGCGGAGGCAGCCAGCCATGGGGGTGAAGCCCTAACCATAATGGAGGAAACCCTTTCAAAGCCTACATAGGAGAGGAGGAGGATGAAGAGGATTAGGCCTACAGCCAGCGCAACTCCAAGCTTTAGAGGAAGCCTTTCAGCCAAGACTCAGCCCTATTCCAGTTTTAAGGGGGAGAAGCAAAGTTAAAACCTTTCGAAGCCTAAAATTTTTAGGCTTGAAGACTCTGCCAAGGGGCATGAAAGACATAGGCCCCGAGGAGATGGGGTTAAGACTCTGGATTTCAAACCGGATACTCCAAGTTTTAAACGTTTATGGGTTTAGGCTGGTGGAACCCTCACCCATTGAGAATCTTGAAACCTTGGAGGCGAAGTGTGGGCCGAGTGTCCGTGATGAAATTTACTGGTTTGAGGATAAGGCTGGGAGGAAGCTTGGCTTACGCTTCGACCTAACCGTTGGCTTGGCGAGGATGGTTGCCACGAGGAGGGACCTAGCCCTCCCAGCTAAGCTGGCAGCTATCTCCAACATGTGGCGGTACGATGAACCCCAGCATGGCAGGTATAGGTGCTTCTACCAGTGGGATGCTGAAATCTTCGGAAGCCCCCTACCCGAAGCTGACGGGGAAATCATAGCGTTAAGCATGGATATTCTCGACTCGCTTGGGCTTGGAGGCTACGAGGTTAGGGTTAGCAGCCGAAGGCTGGCTGAAGGCTTCCTTAACGCTCTAGGCGTTGAGGAGCCCTCAAAGGTTGAAGCAGCCCTACGCATCATAGACAAGTTTAGGAAGGCCTCCCGGGAGGAGTTAGCCCGAGACCTCGCAAACCTAGGGTTCACCAGCCAGCAGGTGGAGGAAGTCTTCAACTTTATAGCCATTCAGGCTCCGCCGGAGGAAGCCTTGAAGAGGCTTGAAGCCTTCGATGTTAAAGGTGAAAAGTTTCAGCGTGGACTCTCGGAGGTTGAGGCTACGGTTGAAGCTTTGAAGGCTCTGGGTAAGGATGGGAGAATCCTTCTGGACATGAGCATCGTTAGGGGGTTAGGCTACTACGACGGTGTTGTCTTCGAAATATATGATAAGGAGGATGTAGGGCTTGGAGCCCTTGTTGGCGGAGGCAGGTTCGATGGGCTTTGCAGGCTTTACGGTAGGGATCTCCCAGCCACGGGTGCGGCGGGAGGCATTGAGCGAACCATCCTCGCCCTGGAGAAAAAGGCTAAGCCGTCTGAAGACTTCAGCCAGAAGCCCAAGGTTTTCGTAGCTTCAGTTGGGGTGGAGGTTAGGGGTAAGGCGGCTGAGCTAGCGGCTAGGCTTAGGAGGCTTGGGGTTTCAGTTGAATACGACCTTCGGGGTAGAAGCCTTAAAGGCCAGCTTGAGTACGCTGACAGCACGGGGATACCCTACATTCTAATTGTGGGTGGGAGGGAGTTGGAGAGGGGAACTGTTAGGCTTAGGGATATGGAGAGGAGGGTTGAGAGGGAAATCGCCGTGGAGGAAGCTTTTAGGCTTCTAAGCGGAAGCTAGGCGAACTGGGAGAGGCTGTAGTATACGATTTCACCCCTCCGCTCCACAAGCGCCAACACCAGCTCCTTCTTAGCCGCCTTCGCCGTTTGGAGAGCTCTTTCCAGCTTTTCCAGGCTTAGGGGTTCACCCTCCCTTAAGGGTAGGAGGAGGAATTTTGAGGGCTCCCTACCATAGCCTCCACGCTCGTAAACTCGGAAGGGGAGTTCGGGGCTGAAGCCCGGCTTAACCACGTAGCCTCTAGTCCTTAAATCCCTGAAAACAAGGTATTTAGACCAGAGGGTTTCATCTCCGGCTGAAAGCCTTTCTAGGAGGGTTTCAAAGCTTAGGGTTTCACCCAGCTCATCTACTACGGTTATGGTTTCCTCGCTGAGGAGGTGGAGGGCCTCCCAAGGTTGGAGTTGAAGTATTTCTCCGGTTTTCTCCCCGTAGCCCCTCGCCTGTAGGGCTTCAGCCTGAGGATTCTCCTTCAAGTCTAAAACTATTCTTCCATTGGAGAGTAGTTTGGCTTTAAACAGGCTTGGCATCCTTCAACCTAAACTTTATCGCCTCAAACGTTAAAATAGGTAGCGGGTGAGGCTTTGAGAACTATTAGGTGGGAGGAGGGTGTAATCGTAACAGTAGATCAGAGCCTGCTCCCCAGGCGGTTGGCCTTTATTAAGCTTAAAACTCCGAGGCAGGTGGTTAAGGCTTTAAGGGAGATGAGGATTAGGGGTGCACCCCTCATAGGGGCGGCTGCAGCCTTAGCCCTCGCCCAAACGGCTTACAGGCTTAGGGGTAAACCTAAGGATAGGGTTCTCCCAGAACTCTACAAGACGGCTAGGCTTGTAAGGGCTTCAAGGCCTACGGCGGTAAACCTTTTCAACGCGCTAAACCAAGTTTTAGGGGAGGCTGAAAGCCTTGAGGATGGTAGAGACTTCGCAGACAGGGTGGTAGAGGTCTGCCTCAAATTCGTGGAAGCCGACGCCGAAATGAATAGGAAGCTCAGCATTCACGGGGCGAAGCTTATTTCACCTAAAGACCGGATTTTAACGCACTGTAACGCTGGAGCCTTCGCTACGGTTGAGTATGGAACTGCGCTAGGCGTTATCCGGGAAGCCCATCAGCAGGGCAAAAACATTAGCGTGCTGGCTACGGAGACGAGGCCTATGCTTCAGGGTGCAAGGCTAACCGCCTTTGAGCTTAAGCGTATGGGGGTTTCCTTCAAACTCATAACGGATGGGATGGTTGGCTACGTAATGTATAGGGGGCTAGTGGACAAGGTTATCGTTGGGGCGGATCGCATCCTAGCCTCCGGCCACGTAATAAACAAGATTGGAACCTACACGATTGCTGTTTTGGCTGGGAGGCATGGGATACCCTTCTATGTGGCTGCTCCCACCACCACCCTCGACCTTGAAACCCCCCTGGAAAGGGTGGTTATCGAGGAGAGGAATCCGAGGGAGGTTCTCGAAATTCAGGGAGTCCGCATAGCCCCTAGGGGGGTTGAAGCCTTAAACCCAGCCTTTGATGTAACCCCACCCGAGCTTGTTTCAGGCATCATCACGGAGAAGGGTGTGGTGAAGCCTGAAAGGGTTAGAAGCCTCGCCTAAGCCTACTTCCGCTGGGGAACCTCCACGGTGGCTAAGGTTTTGAAGGGGCAGTTGGGTGGGATGCGAAGCCTCTTCTTCCACTCGTCTCCAACCGCCACTAGCACGAAGATTCCAGCTAGCTCCGCCTTCATGCGTTCAACCAGCCTTATGAGGATGTCTTGGGTTTCACCGGTTCGAATAATATCGTCGATGATGAGTACGCTGTCGCCTTTCTTTATGGCGTCCTTTGGCAGGTAGAAGGTTAAAACCACACCTGTATCCGAGAAGATGAAGCTTTCCTCCACCCACTCCCTTACACCTACCTCCCTATTCTTCTTGGCGATAACGAGGTCAACGTCTAAGGCGTTGGCAACCATGGTGGCAAGAGGAATACCGTCTACGGCTGCGGTGAGCACCTTGGTTATCCTGCGCCCCGCAAAGTTTGAAACAGCATACTGGGTTGCAAGCCTCAGAAGTGCAACATCACAGATAATGGAGGTATTGTCGAAGTAGAGGTTTTCGTCAAACTTTATTCTTGAGGTTATGGCTGCCTCCAAGTCCATTACCCGCTGGAGGGATTCCCAGATTTCTTTAGCTCTCTTGGAGGCTGGAAGCACGTGGCCCTTAACATAGCGGCTTAAAACCGTTACAGGTAAACCTGTCCACTGGGATATCTCCCTGTAGGTATGCTGCTTCTTAATAGTGTTCAAAAGCTTTATGGTCATAAGCCTAAATTCTAGGTCTCGTGTATGCGTTTCCAAATTTAACCCCCTTTAAAGGAGGAAAGCCTAAAGCCTGATTTAACAGGCAACAGTTAAAGACGAGAAAACATATAGAGCGAACATGGTAATAAATTTTGGGGCCCGTAGCGTAGCCTGGACGAACGCACCGGCCTTCGGAGCCGGAGAACAGGGGTTCAAATCCCCTCGGGCCCGTCAAAAAGGTTTTCTCGGAATAAAAGGGGAGAATCCGGTTTTCCTGTTTAAGGTGAGCTTTACGGCTTTCTGGGCGATACGGCTGAAGATATTTCGCAGATTGGAATGCGCTTGGAAGCTCCTTCTCCCAGGCTAGGTAGCCTTAGATTAGGGCTTTAATGCTCTCAACCTCAACGATGGTTATAACCCTTATATCCATGGTATAAGGGGTGCCAGCCAAACAGCCATACCGTATAAAGCTTTAAAGGGCTTAGCACTAAATTTTCGAATTGGCTGGGCTGGGTTGGCTGAGAAGTACGTGAGGGCTGTTCAGAAGGTTTTGAACAGGGGCCTCGTATACTTTAAGTTGGATGACTCCTTCTACCGGGTGAAGGCTATTAGAATTGAGGGCTCCAACGCTAGGTTTGACTGTGAAAGCCTCCAGAATGGGGAGGAGTATGAAGTAAGCTTTAAGATTGAGGAGGAACTCATGGCCGACCTCCTCAGGTTCGGCTTGGAGGATAAGCCTAACAGCGTTTTCATCATTTCGGAGGATGTGGAAAAACCTGTTTGGTTTGAAACCTCCCTCACCGAGCTGATTGAGGGGTTAAGGAGGCAGGGGGTAAAACGGGACCTTAGGAGGGAGCTGGCGGCCTACGAAGACCTAGAGGAAGAAGCCTAACTCTCCCCTTCAGGCTTCTGGAATAAGCTTCCTAAGCCTCTTTAGGGCTTCCAGCTTCTCTTTTTCTCCCAGTTCAGCTGCTTCCACCGCCTGTTTCAAGTATTCGGCAGCCCTCTCCATGGCTCTACGCTTAACGGGGAAGGGTACGCCATCCTTGCCTCCGAAGGCGAAGCTGAACTTTACAGGATCCTTCCAGCTCACCCTCGAGCCATAAATGAGTTCGGATACGAGGGCTAAGCCCCTAACCGTTGAGGGGCCTAAACCCTTAACTGCTAAGAGTTCCTCAAAGTTTCTTGGTTTAAACTCGTAGGCTCGTTTTAGGGCTTCCCAGTTCACCCTAACTGGGACAACTGTGTAGCTTTGGGCTTCGGAGCCTGAAATCCAGCGGGCGAGGGTAGGCTGGTTTGGAAGGCTTGAAGCCACATAGGGCATAACGGTTTTGAAGGGGTTGTCAGCCACTAGGTCCACGCAGGTTTTCCTGGCTTCCCCGCTCTCCTTCGCCGTCATGTCTAGAACCCTCCTATGGGTTTTGTCGCCTATGATGCCTGTGTGAGGCTCCTCCACAAAGCTTTTCAGGTTTTCGCTGAGCCAGTGGTATCGTCGAGCTGCTTTGGCTTCGGGGTTTAAGCCCTGCTGAACTACAGCCCAGCCTCCATCCTCAGCTAGGAAGAGGGCGTGGTGGTATAGTTGGTATCCGGCTTGGATGGCTACGCTGTCCACCTTGGCTGTAAGCCTACTAGCATACTTAAGCCTCTCAATCCTCCACGTGGACAAGCCTAGTTTTTCGCCTAGGGTTTCCACCTCTTCAAGGGTTCGCTTGGAGGCTTCACCCTTCCCCCCAGCCATTTTTAAGCCTAAATCCTCAAGGTTGAAGACTTCCCTTAGAACTCCGCAGGTAACCGTGGTGGAGCCGCTTGAATCCCAGTCGAAGCCTAAAACGTTGGATAGGGCTTGGAAGAATAGGGGGTCTGAAAGCCTCCTCAAAACCTCTCCAGGCCCGAACTCGTCCACCATGATGTGGAGGATTCCCCGGCCCAGCTTGACCATGCGCTCAAATAGCCATCTCGGGGTTTCACCATGGTGGAGGCGGAGCTCCATGAGGCCTGTACGCTTCAAACCGTAATAGATTGGGAGGGCAATGGATATTTTCCTTTCCCTCAGCTCGGCCTCAACAGCATAATCCAGCTTTCAAGCCCACCATACAGGATTTTCCTAGCCCCAGTAATCCTGTATCCGGCTTCGAGGGCTGAGGCTTCGAGGAGGCTTCGCTGGGCTGTTAGGAGGCAGACCACGCCCTGGCTTTGAAGCGAGTGTAGCGACTGGAGGAATTCGCCGTAGAGCTTTGGGAGGGCCTTAACCCTACCGCTTCTAATGCCGAAGGGGAGGTTTGAAACAACCCTATCTGGAATCCAGCCTTCTGGAAGGTATTTCTCAAGCCTTCTCGCATCGCCAACAAGGAATTTAACCTTTCCTGAAACTCCTGCGGAGGCTGCATTCCTCCAAGCTCCCTCCACGCTTTTAGGGTTAATGTCAACTCCTATGGGGTCTAGGTTTTCCCAGGCTTGGGCAGCTTCGATAATGATGGTTCCTCCGCCGCAGAAGGCGTCTAGGAGTTTTTCCCCCTCCCTAAGTCCAGCCAGCCTCAGCATTCCATAGGCAATCACGGGGTTTAGGGCTGAGGGGTGCTGGTAGACCCGCTGATACCTCACATGGAGGGGTTTCCTCGTAAGCTGGATTCCGAGGAAGCCAAGGCTTCGAGCTACATCCATCCTAACGATGGTTTCAGGGTTTTCCAGGTCTACCTTAACGCCATACTTGTCAACGACAGCTTGGCCTGCAACCCTCTGCACATCCATGCTTGTGTAGTTGTGGCTTCCAATTCTTTCGCAGGTTATTCTGAAGGTTGAGGCAAGCGGAATGGAGGCTTCATATACTTCCCTGTAAATGGTGTTTAAGCCTTCAGCCGACTCCTCAACGGGGAAAACCTTCAGAAGCCTGATGATGTGCTCAACACTTCTGAGCTTGAAGGCTTCAGCCAGCTGCTCCCCGGGAATTTCGATGAGTAGCCTCCCACCCACGTGTGAGGGCTTAACCTCAGCCCTAAGAATCCTAAGCTTTTCTTCAGCCTCTTTTAGGGCTAGGTCTTCCAAGCCTGGAATGGTGGTGAGGAGGAGTAGGCAGCTTGAAGATTCCACCCTTCCCCCACGGGGTTGGGGTTAGGGCTTCAGCCGTAAAAACCTTATCCATTATAAGTGTAGAGCGGTTTAGGGGATGCAGTTGCAGAGGGGGGAGGGTTTTAGGGCTTCATGAATGCTGGGGAGCTCCTTGCAGATTCCAACTTCCAAACCTTGGAGTTTTGAAAGCATTAGCTGGTACATTTCTATTCTCGTTTTCTCCGGAGGTCTGAAGCGTCCATCCGGGGTTCTTTCGGAAACATACTGGAAAACGGCTTTACTCCGCTGGCTGAAGGCTTTAACGCTTGGGTATAGGCGTAGGCATCCAAGCGTAACCCTTTCAGGTTTAAGCTCAGCTATTTCTTCGGCTAGGCGGCTGTAGGCTTTCCTCCAACCCTCCACCGGGATCATGGGGTCAACCCTTATGCGCAGCCTGTAGCCTGCCCTAACGCATTTTCTAGCTGCTTCAAGCCTCTTGCCTGGTGGGGGTGCATCAGGCTCGTAGAGCCTGGAAACCTCTGGAGGGTTTAGGGAGAAGCTTATAATGGTCTGCCCATTGTGGGGTAGCTTCAGCAGCCCGTCAACTCTATCCGACTTGGTGAGGAGGAGGAGTTTGTGGCGGCTCTGCCTCCCAAAGAGGGGGATTAAAAGCTTCATCACCACATCGGTTATGGCAAGGGAGTCGCAGAGTTCACCCGTGTTGAGCAGTCTAGTTTCGCCTGGGTAGGCCAGCCATCGGGAGACCTCCCTCAACATGTCTTTTAGATTGGAGAAAACGATGGGGTCTGTTTCCCCTTTGAAGGTTCCCTGAAGGTAGCAGTAGGAGCAGTGGTAGGGGCAGCCGTTAGCCCAAGCCAGCATCCAGAAGCTTGGACATAGAAGCTTGCCGCTATGCTCCCTGAAAAGCCTAATGAATGGGGAAACCCTCCTACGCTTGGCGATGGAGGCTGGAAGGCTTAAACTTTCAGCTCTAAGCAGGTTTTCTCCGGGAAATAGCGGTTTTTCCATGAGGGGACCTTATGTTTAAGGTTTTTAAGCTTTGTTTAAGCCTCTGATTTGGAAGGGTTAGGCTTCTACGAAGTCCTTTATGGTTGGAGGTTCGGGGGATAACCCCTTCCGCTTCCTTATTTCACGGATGAGTTGGCCTACCATGGAGGAGGGGACAAACTCCCATTTGAGGAATTCCGTTCCCCAGAAGGCCTTCCCAGCGGTGGCGCTACGCATAGCCTCGGAGAGGTCGAAGGTTTCAGCGGTAGGCAGCTCACCAGTAATGTACATGAGGTATTCCTTCTGCTCCATGGAAACCACTTTCCCCCTCCTCCCAACAATAATCTTGGTGACATTTCCAACCTGGTCTGCTGGAACCTTCACCGTAACCTTTAGGATAGGTTCGAGTAGCGCTGGCTCAGCTGAGAGGAAGCTAGCGTAGAAGGTTCGCCTAGTGGCTGGCATA
>QMYD01000004.1 GCA_003662485.1 Candidatus Hecatellales archaeon
CGTGCGCATCTGCGGGACGGACATAGATGGGTCGAAAAAGTTAGCCTACGGCTTAGCCAAGATTAAGGGAGTAGGGGTAAACTTTGGGAAGGCGGTAGCCTTAGCCCTAAACCTTAACCCCGACCAGAAGATTGGATACCTCTCAGATGAGGATGTGAAAAGGCTTGAGGACGCCATAGCCAACCCACAGAACTACGGGATACCAAGCTTCCTATACGATAGGAGGAAGGACCTTGAAACGGGGAAGGACCTACACCTCCACGGGGCAGACCTAGAACTCCGCCAGAAACTCGACATAGAATTCCTGAAGGCTTTAAAGTGTTGGAGGGGCATCAGGCACATGCTGGGCTTGAAGGTTAGAGGCCAGAAAACAAGGACTACGGGGAGGAAGGGTAAAACTGTAGGGGTGAGTAGGAGGAGAACCTAGCCGGGGAGGCTGAAAGGCTTGGGAGACCCTAAAAAGCAGCGTAAAAAGTATGAGACGCCGAGGCATCCCTGGAGGGCTGACGTGCTAGCGGACGAGCTTAAACTTCTAGGCCAATACGGGCTTAGGAATAAGCGTGAACTTTGGAGGGCTAAAGCCCTCCTAACCAAGTATAGGACGATAGCTAGAAGCCTCCTCGGCATGCCAGCTGAGAGGAGGATGAAGGTTGAGAAGGAACTGCTTGAAAAACTTTACAGGATGGGTGTTGTAGGTGAAAACGCCACGGTGGATGAGGTTTTAGACTTAAGGGTTGAAGACTTCCTTGAGCGTAGGCTTCAAACCCAAGTTTATAGGTTGGGCCTGGCTAAAACCATTTATCAGGCGAGGCAGCTCATCGTTCATGGCCATATAGCCATAGGGGAGGAGAAGGTTACCTCCCCAGGCTACCTCGTCAAGAGGGGGGAGGAAAGCCTCATAACCTACAGTTTGGACAGCCCCCTCCAAAAGCCTGAACATCCTCTAAGGGTTGAGGCAGCCCAGGCGGGGTGAAAAACCCTGAGCGGGAAGGAAAAGGAGAAATGGGGTATAGCCCACATCTACAGTAGCTTCAACAACACGATAGTGCATATCACCGACCTTTCCGGAGCGGAAACCGTAGCCCTATGCTCTGGAGGCATGTTTGTGAAGGCTGACAGGCTTGAGTCCTCCCCCTATGCAGCCATGCAGGCGGCTAGTAGGGCTGCCCAGATAGCCAAGGATAAGGGCATAGTAGGAGTTCACATTAAGGTTAGGGCTCCTGGAGGCCACTTCCACAAGACGCCTGGCCCTGGAGCTCAGCCCGCCATTAGGGCTCTAGCCCGCTCAGGCTTGAAGATAGGCAGAATAGAAGATGTAACACCCATACCCCATGACAGCACTAGGAGGCCTGGGGGGAGAAGGGGGAGGAGAGTCTAAAAGGTGGAAGTTAAAATCCTAGAGCTTGACGAGAAGCACGCCCGCTTCATTCTCTCCCACTCCAACACAGCCTTCGCCAACGCTCTCAGGCGAACCATGATAAGTGAGGTTCCCTCCATGGCCATAGATGAGGTCTTCATCTACGAGAACACCTCCGTACTCAACGATGAGGTTATCGCAAGCAGGCTTGGCCTCATACCATTAAAAACAGACCTAGACGCCTACGTGCCCGCAGACGAGTGCGAATGTAAAAGCGAGCTTGGCTGCCCAAAGTGTAGGACCCTAGCCATCCTAGACGTAGAGGCAAAGGAGCGTACGACCGTTTACTCCGGAGACCTAAAGTTTGAAGATCCAGAGGTTAAACCGGTCTCGGATAAAATACCTCTCGTAAAGCTTGAGGCAGGGCAGAGGCTTAAGCTTGAAGCCTATGCAAGGCTTGGAAGGGGTAGGCAGCACGCCAAATGGCAGCCTGTCTCCGTAAGCGCCTACAAGTACATGCCAGACATTAAGGTGAACACTCGAACCTGTGATGGCTGCGGAGCCTGCGTGGAGGCATGCCCGAAAAACGTTTTAGAGCTTACAGGGGGGAAGGTTAAGGTTGCAAGGCTCCTAGACTGCACACTCTGCATGGAGTGCGTTAAGGCCTGCCCCCTCGAAGAGCCAGCCATAACCGTTACGGGGAGCAATGACACCTTCATCTTCCTCGTGGAGTCTACGGGATGCCTCCCAGTCTCCCGCATCATCCTCGAAGCCGCCAAAATCCTTGAGAAGAAGGTTTCAGAGTTTGAGGAGAAGATTAAGGCTTCAGGTGTGGTTGAAGCTTGAAGGCGAGATACTCAAACCCGGAGAGGGCTAGGGTTGTAAGGCTTCTGAGGAAGGCAGCTAGGGAGCATAAAGCCAGAATCTGGAGGAGGATTGCTGAACTGTTGGAGAAGCCTAGGAGGCGGAGGATTGCGGTTAACCTAAGCCGGATAAACAGGTATACGAAGCCTGGGGAAATAGCCGTGGTTCCAGGGAAAACCCTTGGAGCTGGCTTCCTAGACCACCCCGTAACCGTGGCAGCCTTCTCCTTCTCAGCCAAAGCTAAGGCGAAAATAGAGGCTGCGGGAGGCAGATGCCTAAGCCTTGAAGAACTCGCCTCAGCCAACCCGAAAGGCAGCAACATTAAAATTTTGGGGTGAAAACTTGAGCTTGAAGGATTTCACGGTGATGGATGCCAGCGGGATGATAGCTGGAAGACTTGCAAGCATCGCCGCTAAAAGGCTGCTTAGAGGGGAGAAAATCGTTATTGTTAATGCTGAAAAGGCTGTGCTCTCAGGTAAGCGTGAAAGCAGGCTGAGGGAGATTAAAAGGTTCTGGGAGGTTGTGGGTAGGGCTAACCCCAAGCGGGGCCCCAGACATTATAGAAGTCCAAGCAGCCTCCTCCGTGACATGGTTTGGGGAATGCTTCCCAGGGATAGGCCTAGAGGCCGTGAAGCCTTTAGGAGGCTGAGGGTTTACGAGGGGGTTCCTGAAAGCCTTTCAGAAGCCTCCTTTGAAAGGCCTCCCGAAGCCTCAGCGGAAAAGCTTAAGCATGGATATGTTTCCCTAGCCGAAATCTGCGTTGAACTGGGTTGGAGGGGTAAGCCCTGACGAGTAAGAAGCTTCCCATCATAACCGTCGGCAAGCGTAAGACAGCCATAGCTAGGGCGGTGCTACGCCCTGGAAGCGGAAAAATAAGAATAAACAAGATTCCCCTGGAAATCTACCAGCCCGAATTGGCGAGGCAGAAAATCTTGGAGCCCCTCCTCCTCGCAGGAAACCTTTGGAAGCAGCTTGACATCGACGTGAAGGTTAGGGGTGGAGGCTTCATGGGGCAGGCTGAAGCCGTGAGGATGAGCATAGCTAGAGGTCTAACCCGCTGGTTTAAAAGCAGTAGGCTTAAAAAGCTCTTCCTCTCCTACGACCGCTCTATGCTAGTAGGTGATGAGAGAAGGAAGGAGATGAAAAAGTTTGGGGGGCCTGGAGCACGCAGACGCAGGCAGAAATCCTACCGGTAAGCTTCTCCCCTCTTTGCAAGCATTACGCTGGTAGCCTTAATTAGGGCTTCAACCTGGTCTCCCTCCCTGAGCTTAAGCTCCTCAACCGCCTCCCTTGTTAGGATGGCCTTAACGGTTAGAGGAGTTTCTATCTTGATTTTCACCTCGGCTAGGAGGCCCCTAACCTTCAAGCTTTCAATCCTGCCTTTAAGCCTATTCCTTACGCTTAACTCCAGGTCTTCCACCCCCCTGTAGGCTGCTTCCTCAAGAGCTCCAGCGAGCCTACCCTTAACCCTCCTGAATTCGGCTAGGAGGGTTCTCCCAGCCTCGGTGAGCCTGGCTCCACCTCCACCCTTCCTCCCACCCCGGTAGGTTTCCACCACTGCTCTTCCAAGGCTTCGCTGAATCCTCGCAATGTAGTCCCAAACATACTTGTAGGACATTCCAAGTTCCTCCGCAGCCATGCTTATGGAGCCAAGCCTATCTATTGCCTCAAGGATTTCAGCTCCCCCCTCGCCTAGGAGGTGGCTTCCCCCCCTCTCAAGCCAAACCTTAACCCTCAAACCCTCAGCCATAGAGAGCCCCCAAAGAATTCTTCAAGTTCTAAGCTTAAAGCATGTGAACCTCTGAGGCCTTAAAGAAGAGGTAGACTTGATCACCCCTCCTCAATTCCAACTCTAACAGGGCACTCCTCGTAATGTATGACGTAAATGTGAGGCCGGAATTGGTGGCAATGGTAACCGCGTAGACGGCTCCTCGGGGCTCTACCCCAACCACGGTTCCCCTGAAAACGTTTCGTGCACTCGTTTGAGGGTGTTGCTTGGCTAGAAGAATGGATTCAGGCCTCACCACAGCGGTTACCTCACCCCTCCGGGAGCCCGCAGCCCAAAGAGAGAGGCTGGAAACCCTAATTTCAGTCATGTTCTCCCTTGGGGTTGCATACCCCCTAAAGACGTTTATGGACCCGGTGAACTCCGCTATGAAGGGGCTTGAGGGGCGGGTTAGTATCTGCTCCGGACGATCCACCTGGAGTATTCTTCCACGACTCATCACGGCCATACGGTCCGCCAGCGACACAGCCTCAACCAGGTCATGCGTAACATGAACCACGGTAACCCTGAAGACCCTGTTAATCCTCCTCAAGTATCCTCTGAGGTTTTCCCTAGTTTTCGAATCCAGCGCTGAGAGGGGTTCATCTAAAAGCAGGATTAAAGGATTTACGGCGAGGGCTCTGGCCAAAGCCACCCTCTGCTGTTCTCCCCCACTCAGCGTTTCCACGTTTCGCTGGAGTAGGCTGCCTATTTCCAAGTGTTCTGCAATCTCCCTTACGGTTTTCTCGATCTCCGGTTTGCTGTAACCCTTAAACTTTAAGCCGTAGGCGATATTGTCGTGTACGTTTAGGTGTGGGAAGAGGGCGTAGTTCTGTGGGACATATCCAACGTTGCGCTTCTCTGGAGGGTGGAAGGTTACATCACGCCCGTTAATGAAGATTTTCCCAGACTCCGGGTAGTAGATTCCAGCTATCAGCTGGAGGAGGAGGGTTTTACCGGCTCCCGTTGGACCCATCACAACAAAATATTCACCCCTACTACAATCCAGGCAGGCATCCTCCACGGAGAATTCACTCCACCTCCTCGACACGTGTTCAAGCCTAAGCATGCTACCGCCTCCTCGCCAGGAAGCGAAGCACCATAAAGATGGCTATGCTTATTGTTAGGAGGGTGCAGGCTATGGGCTGCGAGGCTGCAAGACCATAATTCATGAAGCGGTCCACGATGAGGATGGGGGCGATCTTAGGGAAATAGGCCACCACTAGGATGGCTCCAACCTCACTCATAGCCCTAGCCCAGGTCATAATAGCCCCTGAAAGGATAGGCTTAAAGGATAGGGGCAAGTAAACGCTGAAGAAAACCCTGTGGAGGGGTGCTCCAAGTGTTCTGGCCACATGCTCGTATTCCCTGTCTACTGCCTGGAAGCCATCCCTTGCAGCATTAATCAGAATCGTGGCGCTGACAAAGGTCATGGCTGCAACGATACCCCAGAAGCTATCCTCAATTACGATTCCCAGATTGTTGAGGAGACCTCCAACCGTAGACCTCGAACTATACGCTACGAGCACTGCTATTCCAGCCACGCTGTGGGGGATAACGAGGGGTAGGTCTACCACTGCCTCCACAAATGACTTGCTGGAGAAGGTGTAGCGTGCGAGGATGAAGGCTAACGGAATGCCGAAGAGGAGGGAAATCCCCGTTGAGGTGGTAGCTGCCAGCAGGCTTAGGAGCACCGCCCTAACGGCCTCTTCATCATAGGGGATCCCAAGCATGGACTCCACGGGAGTTGTCAAATATAGTAGCAACACCGGAACGGCGAGGAAAAGTATGAGAATGGAGCCCAGCACCGAGAAGGCGAGAGTTAAGGAGGAAGGCTTCAGCCACATAGCACTCCCACCAAGCTCAGCCCAATTTCCTTACTAGAGGGATCAAGGCCTCGGGTAGCTCTCCGCACCCCTCAGCCACTTTTAAGGGTGGCTGCCCTCCCCTTTCGAAGATTTCCCTGCCCTCCTCGCTTAACACCAGCTTGATGAATTCCACGGCTAGGTCCTTATGTTCAGCCTTCCTTGGCATGGTTATCCCGTAGACTATGGGAGATGCAACTATCGTTTTCTCTCCTCGGCTTCCAGCGTTGAGCCTTATGGAAACCTGCTGGTAGAATTCTTCATGGTCTGGGTCTCCCAGATTGATGGCTGGAGGCAGCTCTATGAAGCGTAGATTATGCTGGATAGCTACACTCCTATATTCAAAGGCGTAGTCGACTACTCCTTCCTCGAGGAGGGCGAGAAGCTCAACCGACTTAGGCCTAATCTTAACTTTGCCTGTTGTCGGCGTCAGGTTTTGAGGAGCTAAAACAACGTATCGTCCACCCTCCCTTTCAAGCCTGATGTTAGTGTTGGCTTGGATGAGCTCCTTGAAGAAGTTTGGCTCCCCATAGTATAGCTGAGCCAGAACGATAATCATTACCGCCCTATAGCCGCATGGGTCCCTGTTAGGGTCGGAGAAGGCGAAGCAGACATCCTCCCGCCTCAATATTTCATACCAGTTTTGACTGTTCACCTCGTCGGCATACCTGCTTTTATCCGTGTAGGCGAGAACCACCTGGTTGGTGGCGAATTTAACATAGAAGCTAGCGTACTTCGGGTACATGAGGTTCTTCAAGAGAAGCCAGTCTGCTACCGCTACAACCTCAGCCCTCTTACCAAGCTCGGTCACCTTCCTCACAGCCTCTACGCTTCCGCTGGATTCAAGCTGAACCTCCACGTTTGGATGCTTCCTCTCGAAGACTTCCTTAACCTCCTCGAGGGGAACCGTCAAAGAACCCGCATGAAACACCTTAATCAAAGTTTTCTGCCCAGGCTGAACAACGGAAACCACTCCAGCTATAACGAGGATCACGACGATTACGGCTAAAACCGTTTGGAGGGTGGATTTCTTCAGCATTTTCGATATGTACGTTCATATATAACGTTCTTATATGTTTTTCGCAGTTTGGTGCAGGACGTGAACATTATATAGGATGATGAGATTTCCATAGCTGTGAAAGGAACTTGGCTTTAATGATTCCTATACGGTGCTTCACCTGTGGGGCCCTCATAGGCGACAAGTGGGAGGAGTTTAAGCGGAGGGTTGATAGCGGAGAGAATCCTGCAAAGGTATTAGACGACATGGGCATCACCCGGTACTGTTGCAGGCGGATGCTCCTCTCTCATGTTGAACTCATTGATGAAGTTCTGGACTACGCTAAGTTCTTTGGAAGGGAGGAGGCAGCCAACGTTTAACCCCATCTTTCGCTTAGGGTGTGAGGATGGCCTCAGCCACCCTAATCCAGAGGGTGAGGGCTAGGAAGGTTTTCAATAGTCGAGGCGAGGAAACCATCGAGGTAACCGTTGAAACGCTTGGAGGTCAGGGTAGGGCAGCAGCCCCAGCAGGCAAGAGCAGAGGCGCCCACGAGGTTCAACCCTTCCCTAAGGGCGGAGTAAGCCAGGCGGTTGAAAGGGTTAGAAGCCTCCTAGAGCCCAAACTGCTTGGAGCAGATGCCTCAAACCAGGCTGAGGTCGACAGGATTCTTCATGAAGTTGATGGAACGGAAAACTTCGCTGAGATCGGAGGCAACACAGCCTACGCTGTTTCCATGGCTTCAGCTGAGGCTGCAGCTGTAAGCCTTGGGAGGCCTCTCTTCCTCCACCTAGCGAAAAGGGAAACCCTTCAGGTTCCACTGCCGCTGGGAAACGTTCTGGGAGGGGGGAAGCATGCTGGCAAGGGCGCTCCAGACATCCAGGAATTCCTAGTTCTCCCGGAGAAGGCTGAAAGCATCCTAGAAGCCTACGAGGCAACCATTAAGGTTCACCGCCTCCTCGGCCGAATGCTCGAAGAGAAGCTTCCAGACTTTACGGGAGGCAGGGGGGATGAGGGAGCCTGGGCTCCAAGGATTGGAAGCGAGGAGGCGCTAGCCCTCGTAGCTGAGGCTTCTGAAAGGGTTTCAGACGAGGTTGGCTTCAGGATAAGGGTAGGACTGGACGTAGCCGCCTCCTCCCTCTGGAATGCTGAAAGGAAAGCCTACGTTTATGCCTCCGAAGGCAAGGTTAGGGATGAGGGAAGCCAGCTTGAATTCATCCTAGAACTCATCAGAAAGTTTAGGTTAGCCTACGTTGAGGACCCCCTCCATGAGGAGGACTTTGAAGGCTTCTCTGAGCTAACCTCTAAGGCTTCAAGGCTTGGCTGCCTAATCTGCGGGGACGACCTCTTCACAACCAGTTGGAGGAGGCTGGAGGCTGGAGTAAAGGTTAAGGCCGCTACCGCCGTAATCATAAAGCCAAACCAGGTTGGAACCCTAACCGACACGTGGAGGGCTGTTGAAACAGCTCTGAAGGCTGGAATGGTTCCCGTGGCTTCGCATAGGTCGGGTGAAACCTGCGATGGAAAGCTTGCCCACCTAGCCCTAGCCTACGGCTGCCCAATAATCAAAACAGGTGTACTAGGCGGGGAGAGAGCCTCAAAGTACAATGAGCTTGCATGGATTCAGGAGGCCTATCCTGAGAGGCTTAACCCCACCAACCTCAACCGCTACCTAACATTTTCCTAACCCTTTTCTTTTACGAATTCGCCTTTTTAGGTGGGAAGGTTGTCAGCTTGAGGAAGCGTTTAACTATAGCCCTCATAGCCCTCTTAACTGTTTTCACTGTTGGAACCTTTGGGAATGCCTTCCTGTTGAGGCTTCCCCTACTCGACGCCTTCTACTTCACGGTTGTAACCCTCTCCACGGTGGGCTACGGAGAAATCTATCCAGTAACGCCTGAAAGCAAACTATTTACATCCATCCTCATACTTATAGGAATCGGGATTCTGGCCATAGCGCTGGAAACCATAGTGGAGGGGGTAACCAGGAGAAGCGTAATGGAAATTTTGAAGCCTAAAGCTCCAAGCAGGAAACTCCTAGAAAAACACTTCATTATTTGTGGTTCTGGAAGGATAGGCCAGATAATCATAGATGAGCTTAAGCGTACCGGGGAGAAATTCGTCGTGGTGGAGTCTAACCCTGAGGTTGCAAGGGAACTCTCCGAGAAGGGTGTACCAGTAATTGAGGGCTCCCCACTTGAGGAGGAAACCCTGCGGAAGGCTGGTATTGAGAGGGCTAAGGGGCTTGCCACCGTGCTTGACCAAGACTCCGACAACGTCTTCATAACGATCACCGCGAAAACTCTGAACCCGAATATTTACGTGGTGGCGAAAGTTAGCAACAGGGAGGTTATGGATAAGGTTTATAAGGTTGGAGCTGACAGGGTGGTGGCTCCAGAGCTTGAAGGCGGGAAGATCATGGCTAGGGCTTTAACAAGCCCCCACATGGTTGAGGTTCTGGAAACCCTAGCTCTAACCAGGGATGTGGAGATAGCCCACTTCAGAATAGATGAGACTTCAGAGTTAACCCATAAAACCCTCACGGAGTCGAAGCTTGAGGAGGAGAGTGGAGCTAAGATTTTCGCCATCTGTCGTAGGGAGGGGGTAGAGGTTACACCCAGTCCGGAGTCAACTCTTGAAAGCGGCTGCATCCTCCTAGCCATAGGCAGAAGGGATCAGATTAAACGGCTTGAGGAGCTTCTCGCAGGTAAGGCTGAAAGGTTTAAGAGGTTATAGGCTTCCATTTTTCCTTCGGTTGAAGCCGATGAAGGTTGAAACCAAAGCCAAGCTGGAAGCAGAGGAAATCATTGAGCGTATTGAGGCGGATGAGGATCTGAGGCTTCTCGTTTCTAGGATAAGCCCTGAAGACTTACCCTATATTCTTGAGAGGATTCCAAGAGAGGATAGGGGGAGGCTTATCCGCCTCCTCCCTGAAGAGGTTGCGGGGAAAATCCTTCCAAGACTCCCCTCTGAAATCCTTGAAAGCATCATTCAGGAAATCGATAGGGAGAGGCTGATTAAAATTGCGGTTTCACTACCTGCAGACGAGCTTTCAGACCTGCTGAATAAGCTTCCCATCCACTGGAAGAAGAGGCTTTCAAA
This sequence comes from Candidatus Hecatellales archaeon, assembly GCA_003662485.1. Lineage (GTDB taxonomy): Archaea > Thermoproteota > Bathyarchaeia > Hecatellales > Hecatellaceae > B25. The sequence goes on from QMYD01000004.1 coordinate 9,948, forward strand.
GTGGCTTCCAAGCTGGAAGCTGGAGGAGGTAAAACCCCTCCTAGCCTATCCTCCCGACACTGCTGGAGGCCTGATGACCAACCGAATTCCCATTTTCTTCGAGAACCTGGAAATCGACAGGGTGGTGAAAGAGTTCACGGTTAGGCTTCGATTCGACGAATACGATACAAGCCACTACATTTACGCCGTGGATTCGAAGGAGAGGCTTAAGGGGGTTATCCCAAGCAGGGAGCTTCTGCTTACGCCCAGGGATAAGAAGCTTAAGGAGGTTGTAACCCAGCCGAGGGCTGTGGTTAAGCCAGCCACCGACCAGGAGGAGGCAGCCCGAATTGTAGCCCGCTACGACCTTATCGAGCTACCCGTCGTAGACGATGAGGGGAAGCTTCTGGGAGCCATAACCGTCGACGATGTGATAGATGTCATTGTCAGGGAGAGTAGCGAAGACCTCCTGAAGCTGGCAGCCACCGTAAAGGTTACCGCCCCCTACCTCGCTGCGAAGATAACGGACCTAGTGAAAAAACGTGTTTTATGGCTGCTTATGCTCTGCCTCGTGGAGGTGGTGGTAGCCTTCATCATAAGCTGCTTCGAGAAAGTTATCTCCGCTACCATAGCCCTAGCCTTCTTCATCCCCCTCATCTCCTCCACGGGTGGGAACTCGGGAGTTCAAACCTCAACCCTAGTCATCCGTGGACTTGCCACAGGAGAGCTCGGCCTAAGAGACCTGCTAAGAATTCTCGTGAAGGAATCCCTAGTTTCCACACTGCTGGGCTTGCTAATTTCACCCTTTCTCTTCGCTTTAAGCTTCGCCGTAACCTTCCAGTTCTGGGTCTCCCTAGTTCTCGCCCTAGCCATCATCATCATAATCTTCGTGGTGAACCTTATGGGGGGAGTCCTACCACTCTTTGTGGCTAGGATAGGCATAGACCCAGCCACCATTTCAGCACCCCTCGTAACCACCGTGGCAGACGCCATAGGGCTAACCATATACTTCCTCGTAGCCATCCTCATCCTCAGCTAAACCTTAAAGAATCTTCCAACCCCCTTCCTCATGGGGGATGAGGACCCCTGGTGTATGGGAGCCCCAGCCGGGCTTTGACCTAAAACTGCGGGGCTGACCCTCCAACTTTTTGAAAAGCTAAACTTTTAGAGGTTGAAAGCCGATTTAAGGTTTGGTGTTCAGGCCTGTCTGAGGGTTTTAGCCCCTCTAAGGAGAAGTACTGGCCTGTTAGAAGGTACCTAGACTACTGGGAGGAATCCCTAAAGGATATTGAAGCCTTCTGGGATAGAGAGGCTCGAAGGCTTGAATGGTTTAAAACCTGGGATAAGGTTTTGGAGTGGAATCCGCCCTTCGCCCGATGGTTTGTAGGAGGCAAATTAAACGCCTCCTACATTTGCGTGGACGTTCACATGAGGAGTTGGAGGAGGAATAAGGTTGCCCTATACTGGGAAGGCGAGCCAGGCGACAGCAGAACCCTAAGCTACGCTGAACTCTACCGAGAGGTGAACAGGTATGCCTCCATTCTGAAAAAGCTTGGAGTAGGCAAGGGTGACAGGGTAGCCTTATATCTCCCCATGATTCCCGAGCTTCCCATCTTCATGCTTGCCTGCGCCAGGATTGGAGCACCCCACACCGTGGTTTTCTCAGGCTTTAGCACTGGAGCCCTAGCCGACAGGGTTAACGATGTTGAAGCAAAAATAGTTGTTACGGCTGATGGAGGCTATAGGAGAGGGAAAATTTTACCCTTAAAGAAAACCGTAGACGAAGCCTTGAAGACGGTTAAATCCGTCGAAAAGGTCATCGTTGTGAAGCGGACAGGGGCCGAAGTCCACATGGAGGAGGGTAGAGACCTCTGGCTCCACGACCTGCTCAGGGAGGCTGAAAACTATGTTAGGCCTGAACCCGTGGACTCTACGGACCCCCTCTACATTCTCTACACTTCAGGCACGACGGGTAAGCCCAAAGGCATAGTTCACAGCACGGGAGGCTACCTCGTATTCAACCACTCCATGTACCAGTGGGTTTTCAACATTAAGGAGGACAGCGTATACTGGTGTACAGCCGACGTTGGATGGGTTACAGGCCACAGCTCCATCGTTTATGCACCATTAAGCCATGGAGCCTCCATCGTAGTCTATGAGGGAGCCCCAGACTATCCAGCTCCAGACCGCTGGTGGTCTATCATAGAAAAATACAGGGTAACCATTTTCTATACTTCGCCAACCGCTGTGAGAATGTTCATGCGCTACGGTGAGCAGTGGATTGAAAAACATGATTTAAGCAGCCTCCAAGTGCTTGGAAGCGTTGGGGAGCCCATTAACCCTGAAGCCTGGCTCTGGTACTTCGAGAAGATTGGGAGGGGGCGATGCCCCATCGTCGACACCTGGTGGCAGACGGAAACCGGTGGGATAATGATTTCCCCGGCTCCAGGCGTGGGGCTTGTTCCGCTTAAGCCGGGTTCAGTCACCTACCCGCTTCCAGGCATAGACGCAGATGTCGTAGACGAGGAGGGTAGACCTTGCAAGCCGGGGGTGAGAGGCTACCTCGTAATTAGGAGGCCCTGGCCTGGAATGCTTATGACCATCTATGGGAACCCGGAGAGATACAAGAAAACCTACTGGTCAAGGTATCCAGGCCTATACTTCGCAGGAGACTACGCCATGAAGGATGAGGAGGGATACTTCTGGCTGCTTGGCAGAGCTGACGAAGTGCTTAAAATCGCAGGGCACAGGATTGGAACCGCCGAAATCGAGAGCGCCGTGGTGGAGCATCCAGCCGTAGTGGAGGCAGCCGTAATAGGGAAGCCCGACCCCGTTAAGGGTGAAACCATCCTGGTCTTTGCCATTCTAAAGGAGGGTTACGAAGCTTCCCCGAAGCTTGCCTCCGAAATAAAAAACCATATTCGAAAGGTTATAGGGCCTGTGGCTACCCCCGAAGCCATATACTTCGTCCGCAGCCTACCTAAAACCAGAAGCGGGAAAATCATGAGGAGGGTTATCAAGGCCGTAGCCTTAAACACGCCCATAGGAGACCTAAGCACCCTCGAAGACGAAGCCTCCGTGGAAGACGTGAGAAAAGCCTACGAAGAATTCAGGAAAGCCATGGAAGGAAAATGAGGCATAGCTTTTTCCAGTTTTGGGTTGGTGGGCCGGGTGGGATTTGAACCCACGACCACCACCTCGTAAGGGTGGTATCCTAGCCTCTAGACCACCGGCCCTTCCCCTATTTTCTCAAGCATTTCCCTGTGAAGCCTTTTAAGCCTTTGGAGGGCTGGATGGTTTGGTCCAAGCTTCTCGCTGAACTCTTTGAGGGTTGCCTCAAAGTTCACGGATTTATCCCTGGCTACAAGCTTGTCAGCGTAGGTTACAATTTTTTCCTCAAGCGTTTGGGGTATGAAGTCGCGTCTGGGCATTCCAAGCTTCTCCGCCTCCTCGGCTGTTATTCCACCTCCAACATGCCTCTCAATAATGTTCACTAGGGATTCTGGTAGTCCTAGGCTTCTCGCTAGCTCGCCTCCAAGGTAGCCGTGCCTCACATCATGGGTTTTTGACCGGCCTAGGTCGTGGAGGAGGGCTCCTATCTCTACCAGGTTTAAGTCTACGGGGAAGCCTCTGCTTTTAAGCTTCCTAGCCAACTTCAGGGCTATCCTGGTTACGGTTAGCGAGTGGGCTATCACATCTGGGGAGCATCCAGCCTCCCTTAGGAGGCGTAGAGCCTCCCCCGGTGTTGGAAGCCTATTCACGTTTAATCTCCGCTTCAAGTTTTGCAATTTTATCCTCCAAAACCGCTATTATCTGAGTGTTGTCGTAGTGTTCGAGTGGGCTTCCACACTTTGAGCATCGGAACATGCGCTCCATAGCCTCCTCGAAGGTGTATCTAACCCCGCATCTGGGGTTAACGCAAACGTAGAAGTCGTGTTCCCTCTCGTATTCAAGTCTTTCCCTAAGCTTCTCCAATACCCTACGCTTCTGCGTTCTAATAATGCTTTCAAGCTGGTCCTCCCTAAGCCTCCAGTAGAAGATCATCCAGCCTGAACCCTTATCCTGAACGATTTCAGGCGTTATAATGGAGAACTTCTGAAGGGTGAAGAGGGTTTTACGAAGCTCGTTAAGCTTTATATTCGTGTTCTTGGCGAGGTCGTCCTCCGTAGCCCTACCCCGCTTCTTAAGCTCGGAAACAAGTTTTACAGCTACCTCGCCCCCGATTTTTGAAGCCACTAGTCTCAGGATTTCACCATCTGTGCTTTTGACTCTCATGAGCAGTCCTTTCCCGGGATCCCCCATTCCCATTAAACTTGGCTGACATCAATTTTTACAAGGGGTTTCTACCTATTTTACGGTTGCCCTAGAAGCCGGGGAGAGGTTTAGCCTCTTGGTTAGGGTTGTGGTGCTGAGGTGGGGGCATAGGATTCCCAGGGATAGGAGGGTTACAACCCACGTAGCCCTAACCGCCAGAGCCTTCGGAGCTGAAGGCATGATCCTGGCGGATGTGCACGATAGAACGGTGGAGGAGTCTGTGAGGAGAGTGGTGGAGCTCTGGGGTGGCCCCTTCAGCTTTGAGGCTGGAACCCCCTGGCGTAAAGCCGTGGAAGAGTGGAGGAGAAAAGGCGGAATAGTAGTTCACCTAACTGCCTACGGTCAACCCCTAACCAGAAGCCTCGCCAACCACATTAAAGGCTTGGGAAAGCCCATCCTTGTGCTGGTGGGAAGCCAGAAGGTTCCAGGGGAATTCTTCAGCGAGAAGGTTTCAGACTTCAACGTAGCCGTTGGAAGCCAGCCTCACTCCGAGGTTTCAAGCTTAGCCATCTTCCTAGACCGCATCTTAGGCGAAAAATGGCTGGAGAAGGAATTTGAAAACGCTAAGCTTAAAATCGTACCCCAGGAGAGGGGAAAGAAGGTTTTAAGGGTTCAGGGCTGAAGCTTGACGGCTTCTAGCATGCGGCCTCCAAGCCTTTCAATCCTACCCTTAAGCCTGTCCATGAAGTGGTCGGTTGACTCCACCTCCAAGAGAATAGTCTTCTCCAGGAAGCTCTGCCTCCTAACCGTGGAAAACCTTCTAATACTGGAGATGAGGGATAAGGCTTCACTGGTTAGAGGAAGCTCGAAGCTAGCCTTCACGTAGTCTCTGAGGTTGGCTGCAACCTCCCTCCTTAAGCCTTCAAGGTTAAAACCGTGGAGGGCGCTTATGGGGACAGGGTTGGGCGCTAGGTCTGAAACCTTCTCTACGATTTCTCTAGCCTTCTCCTCGCCTATTAGGTCCATCTTATTGAGTGCAGTAATAATGGGTGTTGAGACTACGCCTATCTCCCTAAGGGTTTTCAGGCTGTAGGCTAGCTTCCTCCTCACCTCGGAAAGCTCCTCGCTGCAGTCGACCACGAGGATTACGAGGTCTGCAAAGATGGTTTCCTCCAAGGTGGACTTGAAGGCTTCAATGAGGGTTAGGGGGAGCCCGTCGATGAAGCCAACCGTGTCGATGAGGAGGCTCTTCCTACCTGAGAAGTCTGCTAGCGCTATCTTGGTTGAAAGGGTGGTGAAGAGGCTTCCCGTAACTTTAGCCTTAACTCCTGAGAGGGCGGTGAAGAGGGTGCTCTTCCCCGCAGCCGTATAGCCGCTGAGGGAGACTGTTGGAACGCCGAGGGAGACCCTCCTAAGCCTTCTAAGCCTCCTACCCCTCCTAGCCTTCTCCAACTCCTCCTGAATCTTCGAAATCCTCCTCCTAATAGCCTCATAGTAGACATCTGCCTCATACTTTCCAAGCCCGTGGAAGCCTGGCTGCTCTCCAAGCTTAGCCAGCCTCACCTTCTCCTTCGCCCTCGCCAGCTCATAGCGGAGCCTAGCTAGCTCGATTTGAAGTTTAGCCTCCTTCGTGGAAGCATGTTGGCTGAAAACTTCTAGGATGAGCTGGAACTTGTCTATTACCTCGACACCCGTCTGCTTGGCGAGGTTGTAGGCCTGCACAGGCTTCAAATCGTTTTCGAAGATAACCTTTTCTGCCTGGGTTTCCCTGACAAGCTTCGCCAGCTCCTCAGCCTTTCCAGC
>QMYD01000005.1 GCA_003662485.1 Candidatus Hecatellales archaeon
ATCTTGGTGACATTTCCAACCTGGTCTGCTGGAACCTTCACCGTAACCTTTAGGATAGGTTCGAGTAGCGCTGGCTCAGCTGAGAGGAAGCTAGCGTAGAAGGTTCGCCTAGTGGCTGGCATAATCTGAGCTGGCCCCGTGTGGACGGGGTCCTCGTGGATTTGGGCATCCACAAGCCTAGCCTTTACGCCTCGAATGGTTTCGTGGGCTAGGGGTCCCTCATCTATGGCCCAGTTGAAGGCTGAGATAATGGAGTCCTTTACCACGTCTAGCCTCTGAACACCCTTGGTTACGTCGGTTAGGATGTTGCAGTGCTCGCTTATCCTCCAGACTCCCTTAGCCTCATCTGCATCCCAGCCATGCTCCCTAAGCGTTTTAGCCAGCTTATCCTTGGGCGTATAATCGGAGATTTCACCCCGCCTTATGAGGTCTATAACCTCTGGTTCGAGGGGTTCAACCTCTATGAAGATGCGGTTATGCTTGTTTGGCGACTTCCCCTCGTAGACCTGGCCTCTCCTCCTAACAGTTTCCCGGTAGAGGACGATGGGCTTGGAGGTTAAAACCTCTATTCCAGCCTTCTGAATCCAGGTTATGGCGATTTCTAGGTGAAGCTGCCCCATCCCCGAAATCAGGTATTCACCCGTTTCCTCGTTTATCTTCGTAACCAGGTTAGGGTCTTCAAGGTTAAGCTTCCTAAGGAAGTCTACGAGTTTGGGTAGGTCTCGACTGTGCTTGGGCTCCACGGCTATGGTTACGACGGGCTCGCTTACGTATTGGAGTTGTTCGAAGGGCACTACGTCTTGGAGGCTGGCTATGGTTTCACCCGCCCTAGCCTTCTCTATGCCTAAGAGGGCTGGGATGTTTCCGGCTGGAAGTCTTCCCACCACCTCCCTGAACTGGCCCATGAAGATGGAGACCTGCTGGATTCTCGCCTCATCCCTGGCCCCAATCAGGTAGACTATGTCCCCAGTATTCACGCAGCCTGAGAAGAGGCGTCCAGTAGCCACCACCCCAGCTTGAGGGTCAACCACCACGTTGGTTACACACATAACCGCTGGACCTTTGGGGTCGCATTCAAGCATAGCCCTGCCCACCTCGCTTTCAAGGTTCCCCTTCCAAATCTTCGGTATCCTGTATTTTTGGGCTACGTGGGGTGGGGGCATGTGCTTAATAATCATGTCTAGGACAGCCTCGTGAAGGGGAGCAATCTTCCTGAGCTCTTCAATTTCACCCTTCTGGTAGTAGGAGACTATGTCGGAGAACTTTATTCCACGCTGCTGGGCGAGCCTCCAGTTTAGGCCCCAGCGGTCCTTGGCTGAGCCGAAGGCCACGGTTCCATCCTGGAAGCTCACCTTCCATTTCGCTCTGTACTCGGGCTCCGCATACATTTCGATAAGGTTGTTAAAGTCCCTGATGATCCTAGACAGTTTCTCCTGAACTTGGGCTGGGCTTAGCCTCAACTCCTTGATCAGCCTGTCAACCTTGTTGATGAAGAGGGTTGGCCTAACCCTCTCCTCTAGGGACTGGCGGGTTACGGTTTCCGTTTGAACCATTACCTCCTCAACGGCGTCGACCACCACGACCACGCCGTCGATAGCCCTAAGGCTTCTTGTCACCCTCCCGGAGAAGTCTACGTGGCCTGGCGTGTCGATGAGGTTTACAACGTAAGGTTTGCCCTCGATCTCGTAGTATAGGCTTATGTTGGCAGCCTTAATGGTCATCTGCCTCTTCTGCTCTTCTTCGAGGTAGTCTAGGGCAAGTGCTGTTCCAGCCACGGTAGGCGATAGGAGGCCTGCAGCCGCTAGGAGGGAGTCTGTAAGCGTGGTTTTACCATGGTCTACGTGGGCTATGATCCCAGCGTTCCTAATCTGGTCTGGGTTTTCCACTATTTTGAGGACTTCAGCCGTGGTTTTGAACCTGGGCATAGCCTTATGCTTCCCCTAACATTTTTTCAAGGTTTCAGACAATATTAGGGCTTGAGGACTCTCTTTAAAACTTTCCTAAAATAAACGTGATAATTTAGGGTATCAGTAAGGGAAGTATATCCTTAATTAGGGGGGAGGAACTGGCATTTATACGTAAACCTCGGGTGGAGGAGGCTCTCATGCTGGGTGAAAATAGGAGGGAAATAGTGGAGAAGGTTAGGGACTTCCACGGGCACTTCGGCCCCTATGCAGCTTTGGGCGTAAGGCTTGGATGGCTTGGATTGGAGAGGCTTAAGGTGGAGAGGGGGGATGAAAGGCTTAGGATTAGGCTTACACTGAATGTTCTTAAACCCCCTACCACCTGCATCATAGATGGAATCCAGGTTTCCACAGGCTGCACCATAGGTAATGGGAGGCTTAAAGTTGCCCGGGGTAAAGCCATAACCGCAAGCTTCGCTTTTAATGGGAAAAGGCTGAGGCTGAAGGCTTCAAAAGCCTTCATACGCTGGTTCAGGGATAGGCTTGACAGGGGTGAACCTATGGAGAGGGTGGCCTACGACGTTTTAAAGGCTGACGTAGCTGAGATTTTGGCTTAGGGTGGCTCTATGGTTGCATGCCTAGACTTCATCTCCTTCTCAGTTATTCCAAGCCTATCCATAAGCTCTACGATTAGGGCGTCTAGGAAGATGGCTGCAGCCACCTCGAAAATGGTTCCCAGAGGAGCTAAGGGCTCATGGACTCCTAGGATCTGCCTTGAGAAGTAGTCCCTTTTCTCCGCAAGCTTGGTTCTCCCGTAGATCACCATGATGTGGTCTGCGCATTTGCCTAGAGGCGACTTGGGATGGGAGGTTAGGGCTATAACCTTGGCTCCAACCTTCTTCGCTATTCTGGCGGCGGTGACCACGAGGGTTGTGGTTCCCGAACCCGAAATGGCGAGGAGGATGTCGTCTTTTCCAACCGCTGGGGTAATAGTTTCACCCACCACGTGAACATTGAAGTTTAAGTGCATAAGCCTCATGGCGAAGGCTCTGCCTACGAGGCCGCTTCTCCCAGCCCCCAAAACCAAGATTTTCTTACCAGTTCTTTTAGCCTCCACCAGCATGTCCACGAGTTTTCTCGTTTGCTCCGGGCTTATCCGCTCTATGTTGGCTGTGACAGCCTTCACTATCTCGGCCATGGCCTTCTTGGTTAACTCCTTATATTCTTTGGGTTGCTCCTCCAACTATTTAACCACCAGCACCTGGCAGTTAGCCCACTCCACCACCCTGTAGGCGGTGCTCCCCAAAACCATGCGTTTGAGCCCTGTCAGGCCTCTGGTGCCAATAACTATAAGTTCAACTTCAAGCTGGTCAGCTGTCTCCACAATGACTTCAGAGGGGTTGCCCTCCTTCACCATGCTCTCGAAGACCACATCAAATTTTTTGCTTTCATCTTCAATTCTTTCGAGAGCCTTAACCCCAAACTCTCTAAGCTTTCTCTTCGCCTGCTCCTTTTCAGCCTCCTCATACTCTTCAAGCTTTCTGAGGTCTACCACGTATAGGGCTATAACCTTAGAGCCGAAGAGCTTCGCCAGCTGGAGGGCTTCCCTCGCAGCCTTAAAGGAGGTTTCGGAGCCATCCACGGGTACAAGTATATGCTTATACATTCGCCTCTCCTCCTTCAACAGCACAAACTAAGCTTTCCAACCCTAGAATTATAAAATGGTTTCTATTCCTAAATCAAAAAGGTTTGAAAGCTGGTGTTGGAAGGTAGAGGCGGAGGAGGACGGTTAAGGTTAGGAGGGTAAGCGTTAAGAGCGTGACTGCTAAATCCACCCGTTTAAAGTTGAGCTTGTACATGCTGGTTCTGGGCCTCCCAGACCCGTAGCCTCTAGCCTCCATGGCTTCAGCTATTTCCAAGCTTCTTTTCACTGAGCTTACGATGAGGGGTATGAGTAGGGGTATCCTACGCTTAACCCGCATGAGGAAGTTTCCGCTGTCAAGTTCGAGGCCTTTGGAGCGTTGGGCGTCGGCTATGGACTGCACTTCAAGCGCTAGCACGGGTACAAACCTGAAGGCCATGGTTAGGGCGAAAACCACGTCGAAGGGTATTCTGCTCTGCTGGAGGGCTAAGCCGAACTCGTCGGGCGAGGTAACCAGGAAGAAGAGGGAGAAGGCTGAAACCACCACGATGAACCTTAGGGCCATGGCCACGGGGAAATCCCAGGGCTTACCCGAGCCGAAGAAGATGAAGGCTAGGTTTATGGCGAAGATTAGGAGGGCTAGGAAGGATAGGCCCTTAAGCGCTGAAAGCCACTCCCTGAATACGCCGCCTTTCAGGGCGAGGGGAACCATGGCTAAAGCCAAGATGGCGAGCACCAGCAACTCCTCGTAGAGGAGGCTGCAAACCACGAAGCTTAGGGATATAAGGAATTTAACCCTTGGGTCAAGCCTGTGTAGGCTTGTTTCACCCTTCTTGAATATGAAGCCCTTGCAGGCCATCAAGGCTTAACCCCTCCCAGCGAGGTTTAGGATTAGCCTCTCAGCCTCCTCCACCGTGAAGACGGGTTTAGGGCTTCCAAGCTTGAGGAAGAGTTCAACCAGCTGGGGGGCTGTGAGGGAGGCCTCCTCAAGGAGTTTAGGCTTTGAGAGAACCTCCCTGGCTGAGCCTGAAGCTAGAATTTTCCCGTCGGCTAGAAGCGCAACATCGAAGCCGCATTCAGCTGCGAATTCAACATCATGGGTTACCATTACGACGGTTCTATTTTCCCTCCTGAACTCTTGGAAGAGCTTCCTCAGCTTTAGCTTGTTTTCCCTGTCCTGGCCTAGGGTAGGCTCGTCTAAAACCAGGTATTTAGGCTTCCAGGCTACAATGCTAGCCATGGCAACCCTCTTCTTCTCCCCTCCGCTCAGGGAGAGAGGCGAATGGTGGCGGTAGCGTTCAAGGTTGAAAAGTTTGAGAACCCAGTCGATTCTCTCCCTCATTTCGCTGGGGGTGAAGCCGAAGTTTTTCAGGGGGAAGGCTATCTCCTCCTCAACGGTTTCCGCAAAGAGTTGGTGGTCGGGGTTCTGGAAGACGATGCCAACCTTCCTTGACAGTTGGGCTACCGTAGCCTTTCTCGTGTCAACCCCGTCAACGGTTACCCTCCCCCGGCTTGGCTTAAGAAGCCCGTTTAAATGCTTTATCAGGGTGGTTTTACCCGCTCCACTCCTACCCATGATGGCTAGGAAGGCTCCCTCCCTAATGGTTAGCGACACACCCCTTAAAGCCTGAAAACCGTTGGGGTAGACGTAGTCCACCTCCTCCAGCACGATCAATGCTTAATAACGCCTCCAAGCTGAGCTGCCATCTCCCCAACGGTTAGCGGAGGCTCGCCGGATAGGAGGCCTAGACCTGAAAGCCTCCTGTGGAGCAGGACAATGCTTGGAATGTTAACCTTAAAGTTTAGCTTCTCAGCAGCTTCAAGTAGAACCCTCCTAGGCTCCCCATCTAAGACTATTTCTCCTCTATCCATTAGGATTAGGCGGGTGGCATGGGGGATAAGAGCTTCAAGCCTATGCTCCACTACGAGGATGGTTAGGTTAAGCCTTCTCCGCAACTCCGAAATCACGTTGAAGATTTCCTTGGCGGTTTTGGGGTCGAGGAAAGAGGTAGGCTCGTCAAAGACTAGGATGGAGGGCTGCATGGCTAGGACGCAGGCTATGGCTACCTTCTGCTGCTGGCCTCCTGAAAGCTCCCAGGGAGCCCTATCCCTTAAATCGGAGATTCCAACCAGGTTTAGGGCCCAGTCCACCCTGCGCCTGATCTCCTCTGGTGGGAGGCCTAGGTTTTCCAGGCCGAAGGCTACATCCCTCTCCACGCTTAGGGAGAAAAGCTGGTTTTCAGGATTCTGGAAGATTAGGCCTACATGGCTTGCAAGCTCGGCTGGAGTGGTTTCCCTAACGTTTAATCCCGCCACCCAGATTTCGCCTTCGAGTTCCCCGCCGTAGAAGTGGGGGATGAGGCCGTTGAAGCAGCGGCATAGGGTAGTCTTACCACATCCCGAAGGGCCTGAGAGGAGGATGAATTCCCCCTCCTCCACGGTTAAGTTTACGTTTCGGATGGCTGGAGCCTCAGCATGCGGATACTTGTAGGTTAGGTTTCTAGCCTTAATGACTGCCATCCTGCTTTTCGAGAGGGGTATCCTTGGGGGGTTAAAAAGGGTAGCTACCCAGAAATGTTAAGCTTCTCTTTAACGATTTTTAAGCATTCTGCTAAGACCTCCTCCAGCCTCCCCCCACAGTTTATTCCGGCTGAGGAGGCGTGGCCTCCACCCATGCCGCCGAAGAGGCTTCCAACCTTCATGGCCACATCCCTTCCAAGGTGGATTCCGGTTTCCTCCTGGAATTGGGGGGTGCTTCTAAGGCTTACCCTAACCTCGCCCTCAACCTCCCCACCAACTATGGCTAAATCATAGCCGAGGGATAGGAGGGCTCTGGCGGCTGAAGCCTGGAAGGAGCTCACATGGGATACGGCTACCAGCCAGCCTCCCAGCTCATAGGTTTCAGCCCTCCCAGCAGCCTTGATTCTGGCTATCTTCTCCGAGCGGGAGGGGGGTTCAGCCAGGGCTCTAAAAGCCTCCTCCGGCTTAACGCCAAGGCTAGCCAGCTCAGCCAGAACCTGGAAGGTTTGGGGGGAGGCATAGCGTAAACCCCTAGTCTCATGGATGATGCCAAACATTAGGCCTAGGGCATCCCTCCTCGAAATTTTAACTCCAGCCTGCTTGCAGAGGTGGTAGACAACTTCACAGGCTGAGCAGGCTTTAGAGTCGACTAGGAGGAGGCTTGCAAGCCTCTTGGTTTGGGGGTGGATGGCGTGGTGGTCTAGGAGGAGTAAAGGCTTGCCGGAGGCCTCCACCCTCAACTTCCAGGCTCCAAGCTGCTCAACGGTTGAGGTGTCGGCTAAAACCAGTAGGTCCGCTTTTTCAAGGCTGGGGGACTCTGCAAGCCTCACCGGAACCTTCTCTAGCAGGAGCTTGGAGAGGGCGCTAGGCCCCTCCACGGCTAAGATTTCACAGCGAATTCCCGGCCTAAGCCTCCTAAGGAGTTTGGCTAGGAGCCTGGCTGAAAAAAGGGCGTCGGGGTCTGCGTTGTGATGGCAGAAGATAATGGCACGTCTAGGCTTCAGCTTCGCTAGGAAGCTCCTTAAAGCTTCAACGTTTAACCTCAACCCTTCCCCCAGGGGGTGGAAGCTAATGGTTTAGCCTCCAGCTGGCTGGGGTTGAAGCTGTCGGAGTCTATCCTGGACCTGCTGCTGGATCTCCTTCAGCTTCTCCCTAGTTCGCTCCTCCTGTCTGCTCAGCACCGACATTCTAACGTTTAGGAGCTCCTTCCGCTCGGTTAAGTCTTGGATGACGGAGGCCTTATCCTTCCTGACCAAGACAGCTCCCACCGACTTGTAGACTTGGGCATCCTCTGGAAGCTTCCCCAACTCTTCCAGCGCCTTATCCATGTCCGCCAGCTCTATCTCTATCTGCTGCTTTTGAGCCACAATCATTTGGAGGGTTTGCTGAAGCTGCTGCAGTCTGGCTAGCTGCTCCTGAAAGTCTGCTGGAAGCTCAACCTTCTCGCCCACGAAGCATCCCTCAATAGCCACCTAAAATAGCGAGATTCTACGGTAAAAAGGCTTTCCCTAGCCCCTACTAGCCAGCTCCAAAATCCTTTGCAGCTGGGAAACCCAGCGGCAGAAGGAGTTTAGGGAGGCCCTAAGGCTTGAAAGGGTTGGAGCCCTGAAAACCATGGTTAGGCTTCTCCCTTCAAGCCTCATCTGAACCCTCGACTTGAAGCTTCTGGAGGCTTGAACCTCAGGCTTTAAGGCTTTAAACACCGTTTCGGCTTCACGCTTATCCTTGAAGGTGAACCTCACTTCAGCCCTGGCTTTCAGGCTTCTCCACCCTCCATACTAGATGCCTAATAGTGATGGAGGGGCCAACCTCCACCAGCCTCCCATTTAAGGTTGAATGGAAAGTTAAGCGTTGAGGGCTGACCTCCATGTAGATTGTTCCTTGGGAGGCTTCTGCCTCTAAGGGTTCAGTCCAGCCTTCTGAGGCAAAGAATTCGGAGAGAGCTTCAGCAAGCCTAGCCTCCTCATCCTTTGGAGGCTTAAAGATTAGGAGTTTTCTCGGTCTTATCCTAAGCTTCCTCCAGTAGGTTGGATACTGTCTTTGGAGTTTTACGCCTCTAATATAGATGATGGGAGGTAGCAGTTTCAGGCCTCTAGGCTGTGGCCTGTAAAATTCCAGTTTTCCAGGGATGCCCTTCCACCTTGCCACTAGCATGACGTATCTGGCTCCAAGCTGGCGGGCTACCTCGGAGAGGTCTTCAAGGCTCATTTTACCCCGGTTCATCCTGTGGCTGTGAGGTATAACCGTGTGGAGGTCTCTCATAAGCGACCTAACAGTCCTCGTCGGATACCTGGAGCTTGAAATTAAGAGGTGGAAGCCTCCGGTCAAGCTTAGAATATTTCCTCCTCCCCAAGCCTCTGCTTAAGCTTACCCTTAACCCTGAAGCCCTTAACAGCCTTCTCCGGCGGGATTTCACTCACCTTTGAAACCCTTCTAACTGTTAGGGCGCAGGTTCCGTCAGGGAGGAGCTTGTTTTTCACGCAGATTGCAAATTTGCAGTTAGCCCCCGAGCATAGGTCGTCTGCAAACCTGCAGTAGGCTTTCCCGTCTCTGAACTGGAGGGCCTTCTGGCCGCAGCGGAAAAACTCGCAGGTGGGGGAACACTTTTTAGGCGAGGACAACGTTAAACCCCTTTTAGAAGGTTGAAATTCAAGAATTAATCCCCGCTTAAAAGCTGCCGGAAATCCAAGCTGAGCAAGGGCCGTCCGCAAATTTAAAGTGTTCGGGGAAATATTTAACATTTTAGGCTTAAATTTAATCCGGGAGGAAGCCTTGACCAAGCACTTGTTTAAGTTCTCCAATTATCCTGAGGGGGAGGTTATTCTTTACTGTCCTAGGAAGAATAAGTTCGCCTTTTTGAGGTTTAGGCTGCCCGTTAAGTGTCCCTGCTGCGGGGAGCTCCTAGAGTTAGGTAGGAAAGCTAAAATCGTTTTAAACTACAGGATGCCCCTTTAGGCCTAGGAAGACTTTATAAGGTTATCGGGCTAGTTTGAAACGTCCCCTTCACCGTTGGGAGAGGGGCTGGAGGCTTCCTTGCTTCGCCCCGCAAGAATGGTAAGGCTTGAGGTTGTAGCGCCCTCCAGCAAAGCCGACCACCTAATCAAGAAGCTGGGGGACTTAGGAGCCGTCCACTTCATCGATGTAGCCAGCGTTAAGGCTGAAAAGTATAGGGAAATCGCTGAGAGGGTTGAGAAAACTCCCCGGGAGGAAAACCTCATCCAGCTTTCAAACAGGATTAATAATCTTTTGAGGAGGCTTACGGGCATCCCCTACCCTGAACCCCTCAAGGTTAAAGATGTTGAAGAAGCTCTCAAACAGGTGGAGAAGGAGCTTATCTCCCTAGAAATGGAGTATGCTAAGCTTGAAAACATGATGAAGGTGGCGGCTGAGGAGAAGGCTACCCTTGAAAGGGAGATAAGCCAGTTCAACGACGAATACGAGAACACCAGGCGGACCCTAACCGAAGCTGGAATAAGGCCTGAAGCTGTTGAAGCCCTAACCCCCGAGGATTTGAGGGTGAAGGAGAGGCTTAAAGCCGTTTATGAGCGTATGGGGGAGTTTCAGAAGGTTCTCATGGAAGCAGACATGGCTGCCAAGCTTACTAGCCCCCATGAAAGGCTACCCGAGAAACTGGAGGAACTTAGGGAGGTTGAGGAAAGGGTAAAGCTAAGCCTCGAAGTAAACCAGAAGCTTAAAACGGAAATAGCCCAGGCGGCGGAGAAAATCTCCAAAATAGATGAGGTTTTAAGGGAAATCCTAGATGTGGTGGAAAGGAAGCTTGAAGCCGCTAGGAGGCTTGACCAGGTTAAGGGTGAAGCCCCTAAACTTAAAGCTGAGCTTGAAAGCCTCCGAGGAGAGTTAAGCCCGAAGCTTCAAAGCGTGCTGGGGGAAGCCTTAACCCGAAGCCTTGAGGAGGCTGAGGGAGCCCTTGAAAGCCTTGGAAGGCTTGAGTTTGGGGCTGAAGGTTTTGAGGAGGCTGTTAAAAGCTTTGCTAGAGCTGTTCACAGCCTTTCCAGAAGCCTGGAAGCCTTAGAAGCCGTTGAAAGATTCCTCACCCTCCAGCATGTTAAGGCTTTAATGGAGGAAGTGGGGAAGGCTGGACCTGAAGAGGTGGAAGCCCTCTTCAAGAAGAGCAGGGAGCTTGTGGAGGCTACTCCAGCCCACTACGTGGCCATGCTAGAGAGAGGCCTAAAACTCGTCCACCTAGAGCATAAAATTAAGACTCTGGCTGAGGAACCCCTAAAGGTTGAGGGGATGCTCAGAGAGTTGGCTGCCAGATACCCCCAAATCCACGCCTACAAGGAGTTGGTGGACATAGAGTTAACCTTGGAAAACCTGAAAAAGCGGTTTATGCAGACGGGTAAAACCATGGTTTTTGAGGCGTGGGTGCCCAAGGACAGGGTGAATGAGGCTGTTGAGCTGGTGAGGAAGACCTGCCCTGAGGCAGTGGTTAACGTTGGCAGGGAGGAGAGGGGTGAAAAGGTTCCAACCCTCATGGTTAACCCTAGGGTTGCAACCTGCTTTGAGAAGCTGGTTTCAGGCTACAGCCTCCCCAGCTACCATGAGATAGATCCAACCCTAATCATGCTTATCAGCTTCCCCATCATCTTCGGTTTCATGTTTGGCGACATGGGCCACGGCCTCGTCCTGCTAATTGGAGGCCTGCTCATTAAACCCCTCTTCGACAGGTTTAATATTAGGGGCGAGATGTGGGATTACATTTATCAGGGTAGAAACTTAATCATCCTCTGCGGTATAACCTCAACGGTGATAGGCTTCTTCTATGGGGAATTCTTCGGCCCCACCAATCTAGCCTATGCCTCCCATCATGGAACCCCCACATGGTATACGGATATCACAGGACTCCACGAGCCCCCATGGTTCAGCCCCATGGAGAACCCGATAAAACTGCTCAAAATCTCTATTATCATAGGTATAGCACACATACTGTTCGGGATTGCCTTGGATGTTGTGAACAGGGCTTTAGCTAGGGAGTGGAGGGAAATTCTTGCCCCCGCATCCTGGCTTTGGTTCTATGTGAGCCTTTCCTACCTCATCCTCACCTACGGGCTTAGGATAGGCGAAATCCTCTTCCAGCCTAACACGCTCTTCACCTACTTCGTAGCACCCTTCATCGGGCTTTTCATCCTCCACAAGCTTGCTGGGAAGAGTGGGATGGAAACCTTCAGCGAGGGGGTTGAAAAGGCTATAGCCTCCATCTCCAATACAGCCTCCTACGGCCGTATTCTAGCGCTGGGAATAACCCACGCCATCTTCAGCGACCTAGCCCTCATAGGTTCTGGAGTAATGTTCTGGGCCGTATTCGTTATTGTAACCCTCTTCCTCATCATAGCCTTGGAGGGCATCTTAACCTTCGCCCACACTTTAAGGCTTCACTGGGTTGAATGGTTCAGTAAGTTCTATCAGGGGGAGGGTACACCCTTCGAGGGATTCAGGATTGAGAGAAGATTCACGGTCACGGCTTAAAACCATCCTGGCTAGGGCTAAGCTCAAGCGTTTCCCAACAGAAATTCAAGGCTACTCGCTTGCCAGAATCCTGATTTACGGCTTAATCCTCCCCGCCATCGTTTTATCCTGCATGGGGTTGGGGATGGTGGCAGCCTTCCAATTCAATCTAAGCCTTCCAGCAAAATTCATGGTTTTAGCCCTAACCACGGTGGTGGGTTTCACACTTGGAACCATTGTGCTACTTAAAACCTACCACGTAATGCTACGCTTCGCTAAGGTTAAAGGGGGAAGGGAAAAGTGAAGAGCGTGCTGAATTACGGCTATTTAAGCCCGAGGATTCGGGGGAAAAAATCCTTCTTCCTCGTGAAGGGGGACTACGACGCTATGCTGGCTGCTGAAAATCCTGCCACCGCCCTCAGAAGACTTGAAAACACGAGGTATAGGCCCTATGTTTCCCAGCTCCTCCTAGAAGAGTTTAGCCTTCCAAAGGCTGAAAGAATGCTCTTCCAGTCTTACCAGGATGAGGTAGCCTTCGTGGTTAAAAACTTGAAGGAGCGGCATGCCCGGGAGTTCTTCGAAGAGTTTGGACGCTCCCTTGAGCTTAGGGCTCTAACCGAAGTGATTAAGTCAATCATCATGGAGGTGCCCTGGGCTGAGGCCTCAACCTACATTTTCCCCTATGGGAGGATAAGCTACGAGCTCTGCCAAAGCCTGGTTGAAGCTAGAAACCTGAAGAGAAGCCTTGAGCTTTTAAGGGACAAGAAGCTTGAGGCTGAGGTGGGGGAAATCCTAGAGGAAGCCGTTGAGCCTGCAGTTAAGAGCGTTAGGGTTGAGGCTGCCATAACCAGGCATGTTTACGGTAGGCTTTGGGAGAAAGCCCTCCTCCTTAAGGGGATGGATAGAACATGCATTAAGCTTTTCGGAATCCAAGTTGACATCATAAACCTTATGACAGCCCTGAGAATGAAGAAGCTAGGCTTCACCCCCGAGCGAATCATGGAAAGCCTTGTTCCAGCCTACTATAAGCTTCGTGAGGCTGAGCTTAGGGCAGCTGCCTCCACCGCCACGGAGAAGGATGCAGCTAAAGCCTTTGCAGGAGGCTATTATGGCTTAACGCTTTCACCCCTCCTCGGAGCCTACGAGGTTAGGGGTGACCTCTCCATTTTTGAGGTTGCCCTAAAGCGTATGCACGCCTCAGAATGCCTTAAAGCCTTCTACAGCATCTTCCACCTGGGTGAGGCTTTAGCCTACCTCTACCTGAAACTGTATGAGGTTAGGGATTTGGTAGCCATCCTAGCCGGGAAGGTGATGGGTATTCCTGTGGGGAAGATTGAGCCAAGCCTTATCCTCCACCAGCCCCCCTACCCCCTTTAGAGTGGAAAGAGTTTTATAATGAAAGCATCTGAGTTAAAGAAACAATATCCATAGAATCTGGTTGGTGGTGCTGAAGGTGAAGCGGGCAGGCATTCTCTGGGCTTTGGTTTTCGCCATGCTGCTTGCCGGGGTTCTAAATGTTGGATGCGCAATGGCGGCTGAGGCTGCCGACCAAAAGATTGTTGACCTTGGAATGATAGCTATGGCTGCAGGTATAGCCATTGGAATTGCCGGGTTTGGAGCAGGGATAGGCCTTGGTATGGGCGTATCCTCTATTGCTGCGGCTGGGGCTGAAAGGCCTGAAATCATAGGCAGACTCTTCATTTACGTCGTATTCATCGAGGCGATTGCCATCTACGCCCTGATAGTGTCCATCTTCATCGTCATAATGCTCCCGGCTGCCTAAGTCTCAGCCCAGAAAAGATTGGAGGCATAAAGCCCTCCACCACTTTATTTTACGTTAGAGCTTGGAGAATTTTAGGGAAGACTTTAACCGCCAGCTTGAGGGCTTCAGGTCTTCTCGCAGCCTGTTTTATGCATGCCTTAACTAGGGGCTTCCAAACCTTTGACTGGTAGGCTGTATCCCCATACCTTTCAATTTCCGATAGGATTTCCCTGTTGGAGAGAAGTTGGAAGAACTGGTCTAGTTCGCTGTCGCTGAGGGTGTTGAGAAGCCTTCTAACCCTTCGGGTGAAGGCTAGCTCCCAGCCGAAGGCTTGGAGGCAGGCCTCCTCATAGCCTTTAAGAGCCTTCCATCCCCAGCCTTCCAGGAGGCGGTAGGATGCCTCCCCAGCCAGCCATCCAGCCTTAAGGCTGAAGAAGATGCCTCCCCCAGTAGTGGACTTAGCGTGGCCTGCAGCGTCTCCAGCAGCCATTAGGCTTGGAAGCTTCCACATTCTGGCTGGACCCTGCACGGGTATGAGGCCTCCATAAACCTTTAGGATGGTGGCTCCTTTAGCCTTCCTCTTTAACGTTGGATGCTTGGCTAAGGCCTTCTCCAGGTAGGCTTTTGGGGAAGCCTTAGCCATGCCTTCGTCGACGCATAGGCCAACCCTAGCCCTCCCATCCCGCAGAGGTATGATCCAGCCGAAGAAGCCTGGGAAAAACCTTGAGCCCAAGAAAACCTCTACGAAGTCCTCCCTGTAAACGTTTACCCCATCCATTTCAGCCTGAATTCCCCTAAGCGTTTTCAAGCTTCCAAGGCCTAAGTCTAGGCTAAGCCTTCTAACCCCACCCTCAGCTAAAACTAGTGTGGAGGCTTCAGCCTGGAAGCCTTCACCCCTAACCCTTAAGCCTTCAGCTCGGAGGCTTACACCTTTAGCCTTACATTTAAACCAGGCTTCGGCTCCAGCGTTTAAGGCTTCCTCAGCCAGCCTTGCGTCTAGGAGCTCCCTATCAACGATGTGGGATTCGGCTTGAGGCTTTGAAACCTGGATTTGGAGGCCTCCTGGAGAGTGGAAGACTGCCCCCCTAACGCTGGTCAGAATGCATCGGCTTGGAAGCTTGAACTCGCTGAAGGCTTTAACGCTAAGCTTCCCTGCGCAGTGGGGTGGGCTTCCAGCCCTTTCATGCTCTTCGAGAAGCAGCACTTTTAGGCCTAGGCTTGCAGCCCTATAAGCCGCCATGGAGCCAGCTGGACCTGCACCCACCACAGCCAGATCATACTTCAAGCCCTTGAAACCCTTGAGGGTAAATCTTAATTCTTCATGAATGAATTGGTTTAGGTGAGGTCTTGAAGGTTTCGGGTTATGGTTAAGCTTATGGTTAGCGTGGTGGCTAGGGCTGAGGCCTTAGAAGCCCTACGTGGTGGAGCAGACATCATAGACGTGAAGAATCCTGGTGAGGGAGCTCTTGGAGCCCAGAAGCCCTGGGTCGTCAGGGAGATTATGGAAAGCCTACCCCGAGGGTTTGAGGTTAGCGTAGCCCTTGGAGACCTCCCCTACCTTCCTGGGACAGCCTCCCTGGCTGCGGTTGGAGCAGCCCTCCTCGGAGCCAGCTACGTGAAGGTGGGCCTCCTAGGCGCAAGAAGCCTTGAGGAAGCTGTCCAAATGGTTAGGGCGGTTAAAGCCTCCATGGAAGCCCTAAACTTGAAGGCGAAGGTGGTAGCCTGCGGCTATGCAGACTACGCTGAGCTAGGCTGCCTTAGCCCCCTACGCCTGCCAGAGGCAGCCTACAAGGCTGAGGCTGAAGGAATCCTAGTAGACGTTAAAAGGAAGGATGGAAACCTAAACCTCTTCAGCTTCCTCGGGGAGGAAGACTTGAGAAGACTTGTAGTTGAAGCCCAAAGCTTCGGAGGCTTCGCAGCGCTAGCAGGAGGCCTAAACCTTGAAATGCTAGAGAAATGCGTGAGGCTTGGAGCGGATGTGGTTGGGATTAGGAGGGGGGTTCTCACCAATGGAAGGGTTAGCCGAAGCCTCGTAGCCCAGGCTGCCAGCATAATTCACCGTTAAACCTCTATTAGGGTTGCTCTTACAGGCTTGTGCGCTAATATCTTTTCGACTCTTTCGGGGTGGAGGCCGCTTGCCACTAGGCAGGGAAGCCTATACC
>QMYD01000006.1 GCA_003662485.1 Candidatus Hecatellales archaeon
ATCTAAGCCCGAAGCCCCTCCCGAAAATAGGCGGCCACTCTGCGGCCAGCCTTCCCGGCAACGGGGGGCAAGCCGCAGACGAGGGCCCGGGTAGAAGACCCGGTTGATGGGGTGGGGGTGTAAGCGCCAAGACCCTTTCCGGGTCGAGGCGTTCAGCCCGCCACTCCCAACAGCCCGAGATGCCGGGTCAGGGAGCCACACCAGGCGGAAAACCTCTGCACGGCGCTCCAAGTCTTTTCAGAAGGCTTAAAGCAAGGCTTAACCTACTTTCCCATATGCCTGAGATTAAGGTTAGCCGAAGCGAGTTTGAGAGGTGGCTTCTAACAGAGCATAAAAGCGTTTTCACGTCGGAAAGTCAGGTTAGGGACTTCCTAGCCTCAGGCATGGTTTTCCTCCTAGTTTCAGGGAGCAGCCTCCTCAAATCCTACATTCTAAGGCGTGTTAGGCTGACTGAGGATTGGGGGAGCCTCCCTAAAACAGCTTCAAGCCAAGCCCGATTATGGTGGATTTTCTCCCAAGCCGTGGAAAGCATTCAGGCGGATAAGGACAGCCTCACAATAGTCTATAAGTCAAAGGAGAAGTATAGGCTCCCCATCAAATACGCTCCTTAAAATTTTTCCTAACGCAGGGCCGGGAGGCTTTAAGCAGAATTCTGAGGGAAGCTTTTAAATATTAGCTTTTGAATATCAATTTCCGTTTTTGGAGGGTGCGGCTTGCCTCAGGAAAAAGCTGAGGGTGAGCTTCCTCCACCGCCTGTGGGGCTTAAAGCCCACTTAAAGGCTATTGGTCCGGGAATAATCCTAGCCTCCCTCTCCATTGGGGCGGGTGAATGGTTCCTCTTCCCTGCCATGGTGGTAATCTACGGGCCAATGCTCATGTGGACAGCCCTCATAGGCTGCATCGTCCAAGCCGTACTAGGCTCAGAATCCATGAAGTACACGATTTACTGCGGGCAGCCTATCCATCAAGCCTACATGAAGCTTGGCAAGCCTCTAGCTTGGGCTTGGGCCTGGACGCTTCTCCTCTTCATCCCGGTAATGTGGCCTGGCTGGGCTGCAGCCTCCGCCACCGCCATCGCAGCCCTACAGCTTGGAAGGCTCCCAGGTCCGGGAGACAGCATGCTAGTTCTGGCTTGGGGTGCAATCCTACTGGTGCTTTGCCTGGTCATCCTCCACATTGGAGTGAAGATTGAGAGAACGCTTGAGCTTATCATGTGGCCCATCGTAATTCTGGTTATTGTACTAGTGGCTGTAAGCGTTGCCATTGGCGCTCCGGGAAGCGCCTGGCTTGACGTTTGCAAGGGCTTCTTCACCCCAGGCTTTCCAAGGGGAGGCAACTGGTTCATCATTGCAGCCGCCATAGCCTACCTGCCAGCAGGCTTCGGCTTCAACCTCATACTTTCAAGCTACGCTAGGGATAAGGGCTGGGGTATGGGAAGCAAAACAGGCTTCATCTCAGCCCTAATAGGAGGCAAAAAAGTTAAAATAGCCACTAAGGAGGTTCCCTTCAAGCTGGATGAGGAGAACCTTAGAAGGTGGAAGGGCTGGCTTAAAACCGTGAGGATTGACAGCTGGATTGTAATGTCCCTCATAACCTTCATAACCGTGCTGATGACCAGTGTTCTCGCCTATGGGATTCTCGCTCCAAAAGGGCTTAAGCCCATGGGCTTCAAGGTTGCAGCCGTTCAGGCTGAAGCTCTCGCAAGCATCATTGGCCCCATAGCCTGGCCCATAATCCTCTTTGGAGGCTTCTTCATGCTCTTCGGAACTCAGTTCGGCCTAATGGATGGTGTTTCAAGGATAATCACGGACAACTTCTGGATTTCAAGTGAGAGGGCTAGGAGAATCTTCGGCGACGACCCACGCAAACTATACTACACCGTCCTATACATCCTCTTCGCTGTAGCCATGGTTTTGCTGATTGGCATGATAGGCTTCGGCCTCGCAAAGCCCTACGAGCTTGCAGCCATAGGGGCAAACCTAGGCCTCTTCGCCCTAGTCATGGTCTTCCCACTCCAAATAATCGTAAACTACAAGCTCATGCCCAGAGAGTTGAGGCCGAACCCCGTCACCACGCTAATCCTAATCATTGGAACCATCTTCTACATCGTCTTCCTTACAGGCCTCCTAGTGCAGGTACTAACAGGAGTGAGGCTTTAATACTTCAAACCCTCTTCCCCTATTTCTCTTAAGAAGAACGAACGATTCAAGGGATGTTCTTAAAAGTTGTAGGAGAACCTTATTCAAGTAAAAACCTTCAAGTTGAAAGGTCTTCCTTACAATTTAAACGTAAAATTAAGTCTTTCCTACCAAAATGGAAAGATATACTATTGTTTCCCCATTTACCCAAAAAATTTTAAATATTTCAGCCTCGTATTTTTAAGAAAAGAAGATGTGATGGTTGTTCCAGAAGCTATATCCTCTACTCCTTTTAACCGTGCTGGTTTTCTCCGTTTTTTCGGCGGCTTTAACGGCCTGGGCTCTACATCCAATAGTGCAGGTGGAGGGTCAGCCCTCGGAGCCTTGGGTGGGCTTATGGACAGCGGAGGAGCCCTCAGCCAGCTGGATCGAATGGCATGAGAAGTCTGAAGCGGCGAAGTGGGGTGCACCTATTCCTCAGGGGAGAATGGGAATCCTCGCCCTACACCCCATCAACGTCACCGAATCAGCTACCTTGAGTAGAAGCCTAAAACTTGAGGCCGATAATCCGGTTTTAAAGCTTGGGGTTGCCGCAGCCGATATTGAAGGGGCAGACTGGGTTTTAAGCATCCTGGTGAACGGTGAATACCTCGTCAAGGATAGGGTGGTAAGCGGAAGTGAAGGCTGGGTTGACCTATCCTACAACCTCAGCAAGTATGCCCATAAGAACGTGAACATTCTTATCGCAATGTCGGCTGGAGGAAGCCACGACTGGCTCTGGGAGCAAGTCTTCATAGACTACATTACCGTAACACCCATAGATGAGGATGCCTCCACCACGACGACAACCACGACTACGCCACCCCAGGTTTCCATCCTTCTGGAGGAAGACTTCAACGATGGTGAAGCCCAAGCCTTCGGGGGTGAAACTGGAGGGTGGAAGGTGGTGAACGGAATGTACACGGCCACCCTAGGGGTTTTCAGGTTTTCGCTGGCAGGCGAGCCCTACTGGAAAGACTACGTGGTGGAAGCTGACTTCATCCATGCGCGGGATGGAGGCCTCCTCGTCAGGGCTCAAGACCAGGACAACGCTATTGCGCTAATAGTCAAGCCAAACAATAACTCCATCTACTGGCATGTGAGGAAGAATGGAAACTGGGGATACGTCCTAGAGAGTGTAGCCCTAGGCCACCAGCCCGGAGAAAACCTCCACGTGAAACTAGTGGCAGAAGACGGCGAATTCAAGGCCTACGTGAACGGGGAGCTTAAAACAACCCTAAAAACCGGAGAGTTCCCAACGGGTAAAATAGGCTTATACCTCTACACGCCCCAAGACCAGTACTGGGACAACGTAAAGGTCTACATCGTGAAGCCGCCTACGCCAACCTTAAACTTCGAGCTTTCCATCCAGCCGGTGGAGGCCGTAGTAAGCCAGGGTGAAACAGCAGTCTTTAAGGTTGACGTAACCTTCCTCGAAGGTTTCATGCTCCCCGTAACCTTAACCCTTAAGGGGCTTCCAGTAGGAGCCACATGTAGCTTCACTCCTCAAACCCTGACCCATACGGGCAGATCCACGCTCACCGTTGAAACCGTGGAAACCACTCCAACTGGAACCTACAACCTAACCGTTGAGGGGAAAAGCGGTAGCATAACCCAGACGGGCAAGATAACCCTAACGGTAAACCCAAAGCAAGCCGTAACCACCAAACCTCAGGGCAAGAAAACCGAAACCCTAGTCTACGTAAAGGATTATGGGAAGCCAGGTGGAAGCGTAATCTCCATACCCGTCTACGTGAGTAGGGCGGAGAAAATTGGAAACATGGACTTTAAGGTGGCCTACGATGGGTCCGTGTTGAAGGCTACCGGGTATAGGCCTGGCTCCCTAACCGCCAGCAGCCTCCTAGAGGCAAGAATCGCCGACGGCATGGTTAGCGTCGCCTTCACCGACCCTAAGGGGATAAACGGTGATGGAACCCTCATCTACATCGACTTTGAGGTGGTGGGGAAAACCGGAGCTAGCTGCACTATAACGCCAACCATCACCGTGGCTAACGAGTTTAAGACTCATACGCCCCTAGCCATTTCAACCAAGCCTGGAAACTTCACCGTGAAGGGTCTTCAAGGAGATGCTAATGGGGATGGGAGAATAACAGCCGTAGACGCCTTGATGGCCCTAAAAATGGCAGTTGAAAAAATACCAGTAGACTTCGTCTGCGACATGAATGGGGATGGCAGGGTTACCTCGCTGGACGCCACCATCATCAGGGAGAAAGCCCTAACCATGTAGGAGGCGCTGAAAAGTGAAGGCCAGAGCAGTTTTACTCTTCCTCCTCCTAGCCCTCATCCTTTCACCTCTCCCATCCTGCATGGCGGCTGGAATGGAGGTGAGCATTGGAGACTACACGGGCAGGCAAGGTGAAACGGTCGACGTGCCCATAAAGGTTTCCGAGGCTGAAAACGTGGGAAGCATGGATATCACGCTTGAGTTTGATCCTTCCGTGCTGGCCCTTGAAGACGTGAAGCGGGGAACCCTAACCCAGAAAAGCATTGTCGAATATAATGCCAAACCCGGCCTGGTCAAAATTCTCATTAACGATCTGGAAGGCTTCACGGGTTCTGGAAGTGTTGCTGTGGTGAAGTTTAAGGTGGTTGGGGCTGCTGGCAGCCTGAGCGGGCTGAACCTTAAAAGTGTTGAGGCGAATGATGCGGACACCTTCGTGGACAAGCTTTTAAACGTTGAGAGTGGAAGCTTTAGGGTTAAGGCTGAGAGGGCTGCAAGCAGTCTCTCCTGCACGGTTTCACCATTAAAGCTTAAGGTGGGCGAAACCGTTACGGTTTCAGGCCTCCTAACCCCTGGAAGGGAGGCAGCCATAACCCTAACCTTCACCAAGCCCGACGGCTCTAAGATTGAGGAGACGATAACCTCCAAGCCTGACGGCTCCTACAGCTACACTTACTCGCCAGATGTTGAGGGTTCTTGGAGGGTTAAGGCAAGCTGGCCTGGAAGCGAAAACTATAAGGAGGCTTCAAGCCCTCCAGCCTCCTTCACCGTTGAGAAGCCTGCCTGCATCATCGCAACCTCAACCTTCGGCTCTGAACTCTCACCCGAAGTCCAGTTTCTAAGAGGCTTTAGGGACCATCTCGTAATGGAAACTTTTGCTGGAAGCCAGTTCATGCTGGTTTTCAACGCCTGGTATTACTCCTTCAGCCCCAGCGTGGCGGGCTTCATCTACCACCATCAAGCTGTCAGACCTTTGATGAGGGCTCTCCTATACCCGCTAATAGGGATACTACATTTAGCCTCCGCCACCCATGCAGCCTTCGCCTTCCATCCCGAGCTAGGCGTAGTCATGGCTGGGCTGGCTGCCAGCAGCCTCATAGGAGCCGTATACTTCTCCATTCCAGCCCTAGCAATTCTTGAAGCTGTTAGAAGGCTTAAGGGGAGAATGCTGAACCCACGCCAGTTTAGGCTGTGGGTTATCCCCCTACTTGCAAGCATGGTTCTAATGGTTTCAGGAGAGCTGACAGCCTCACCAATCGTCATGATGATTTCAACCGCCCTCTTCGTCCTAACAATGCTAACCTTCACCGCAACACTGGTAGGCTTCGGACTCTCTAGGAGGCTTCATGGAAGGTTAGAGGGGTAAAAGGTTGGCTGAAAGGCTTACACCAATCCTTTTCCTGGCAGTCCTACTCCTCTCCGTTTTCACGCTGACTTCTACAGCCTCCCAAGCGAAAACCCTGGCTGAAGAGGTGAAATCCCTAGCGCCAACCCCCCAGGAGATTGAAGAGTTAGACCGTCAATACGTTGGAGGCCTCAACACCAAGGTAGTGAAATGGGAGTTCAAGGAGCTCGGCGGAGAGGACTTGCCGAAAAATGCGGCGGCAGGCTATTTGGTCTCCATCAAAACGGTTGCAAGGCTTCAAGGGGGAGAAATCACAGCACCCACTGTCTCCGTTTACTTGATTGCCTTCTACCTGATGGAGGATTCGAAGGCTTACCTAGACGAGTTTAAAGGTAGAATGGCTGGGGTGGGAAAGGCGGAGCTCTGGTCTCCTCAGATACGTGAGGAGGTGAAGGACTGGGGTGTAAAGGTGAGGGAGTTCCAAGTTGGAACTGGAGAGGTAATGGTTGAGGGTAGAAGCCTCTACGAGATAAGCTGGCTGAGCCCATGGTTCCCCCACCTATACTCCGTCATGTTCACCCCGAAAAGATGCCTCTTCACAGCCATCCTAACCGTGGAGGCGAGGGGGCCTGAGGGAAGCCTCCCCCTCCCAGAAATGGCTAAGCAAATTGCAGTTAGAATATGGGAGAAAGCTCAAGGCTTCACCTGTCCAAGCCTTAAAACAGCCACGACCACCACTACCACTACGACGGCCACAACTACGACGACTATGCTTCCTCCAACCTTAACCGTGAAGGCTTCCACCACTGAAGCCAAGTACTTAGCTGGGAGTAAGATAACTGTGAAGGGTAGCCTATCTGGGAAGGGTAATCCTCCCCCAAACCTTATAGGAGCCACCGTGAAGGTTAAACTCGTCAGCCCCACCGGTAAAACCTACCATGCAACGGGTAAAACCGACCAGGCTGGACGCTTCACCATAACCTGCAAGGTTCCCCCAGCTCCTGAGGGTGAAGCTGGAAGGTGGACGATAAGGGTTTCAGCGGAAACCTCTGATGGAGTAAAGGCCTCAACCAGCCTAAAGGTGGAAGTCTTACCCGTAGAGCTGAAGCTAGTCTCCGTTCACGTCGTCCAAGTAATAGACAGGTTTTCATGTCCCCCAGGCGACCATAAGGTTCCAGCTTCCACCCAAACCCTGCTCGTCGCAGGGAGAAAAATCGGTGTGAGGGTTTACGTTTCCTGCCCAAGCCTTGAGGGGGTTAAGGATGTCACCCCTCCAGAGGTTGCTGTTCAACTTTCCATCACTGGTCCCTCAGCCCTCCAGCAGGAGAAAATCGTAAAGGTTAGTGGGGCTATTCCCTCCACCGCAGACTTTGTTTTCACACTCAACCCTGGCGTTTACACCTTCTGGGTTTCAGTTGACCCCCACGGCGAATACGTTAAACCAGGCGAGAAGCTTAAGGCAGCTATAAGCAACGTTAAAGTGGCGTGGATACCCAAAACCTTGAGGGTTTTCTTTGTAGCCATGGACATGCCCAACCCTGAGAAGAACCCCCAGCTTAAAAGGGATTTCCAAGCCTTCTGCTATAGGCAGTTCAGCTTCATTAGGCAGGTTTACCCGCTTCCCCCCTCAAGCCTCATCCTGAAATACGCTTGGGCCGTGCCTCCCCTCTGGGTTAAGGCTTCACGCTTCACCTTAACCCTATGGCTAGCCAACAAAACCATGCATGAGCTAGCAGAATATAAGGGGAAGGAGCCGCCTAAAGTAGACGGTAAAAAACTCGTAAGGAGCATAGGTGTTCTACCGGATAGGTGGTGGGGGAAGGGTGAGGAGGGTGTAACCTTCTGCCTGGCGGAGCGTTTAGCCTCCCTCATAAAGTATAAGACGCCATATAAGTCGATAGCAGCCCACGAGCTCGGCCACACCTTCGGCCTCTACTGCGGCCCCTTCCTCGAACAGTATCAGCAACTCCCAGAATACGGCTTACCCGTTGAAGGCCTCGTACTTAAGGAGGGAAAAATCTACGATTTAAACAGCAGCGAGGAGAGGGTGAAGGCTTTCCCCCATCCCTGGGCTAAAGGCCAGCCTGCAGCCGGAATATACTGCTTCATGGGTCTAGCCTCTTCAAGCAATGAGGTTTGGGCTTCAAGGGAAGCCTACAACGAGTTGCTTAAGAGGCTTTTAGACCCATCCACCAGTCGAGGCCTCTTCGTTTCAGGCATAATCTTTAAGGATGGGAGGGTTAAGCTTGGAGACTGGTACCTCGTGGAGGGTGAACCAGACCCCCTACTGAAGGAGGGAGGAGACTACACCATCCGCTGCCTCTCCCCCTCAGGTGAAACCCTCTACAGTGCAAGCTTCGGAAGGAAGGGTGAAGACACGGTTTTCGCCTTCATCCTACCCTTCCCGGAGGCTGCATCAAAGGTCACCATAGAACGTGGCGGGGAAATACTGGTGGAGGCTGAAAAGTCTCCAAACCCCCCAACCATAGCTATAATCCACCCGGAGAAGGGTGAAACGCTTGGTGAAACCTGCAGGGTGGAATGGGAGGCCAGCGACCCCGACGGGGACAAGCTATCCTACAGCCTCCTCTACAGTAACGATAATGGGGAAACCTGGACGGCGGTGGCAGTCAACCTTCAAGAGCAAGCCTACACGCTTAATCTCTCCCAGCTTCCCGGTGGGAGTAGCTGCCTCCTAAGGGTGGTGGCCACCGACGGCTTCAATGTAGGGCAAGCTCTCTCCAGCGTCTTCACCGTGGAGGACAAGCCTCCAGCAGCCTGCATAATCACGCCTGAAAACGGTGAAACCTATGGGGAGGGGGAGGAAATCCGGCTTGAGGGCTTCGGATACGACTTAGAAGATGGAATACTTGAGGGGTCAAGCCTCCAATGGGTTTCAAGCTTAAACGGCCTGCCTGGAACGGGAAGCAGCCTAACACTTTCAAACCTCTCCCCGGGAAGCCACCAGATAACGTTAGCCGTTAGGGATTCAACGGGTAAAACAGCTGAAGACACTATAACGGTAACCGTTGAGAGGGTAGGTAAACCCGTCAAAACCCTAGTTTACGTTAAAGACTACGGGAAGGAGGGTGGAAGCCTATCTATACCCGTATGCGTGGAGGGGGCGGACAAGCTTGGAAACATGGATTTCTCCCTAACCTTTAACCCAGCCGTGTTGAAGGCTACTGGGTATAGGCCTGGCTCCCTAACCGCCAGCAGCCTCCTAGAGGCAAACATCATAGGCAACACGGTTAAGGTTGCCTTCACCGACCCCAAGGGGATAAACGGTGATGGAACCCTCATCTACATCGACTTCCAAGTTGTGGGAAAACCGGGAGAAACCTGCGTTCTGACTCCTAACGTAACAGTGGCTAACGAGTTTAAGACTCATACGCCCCTAGCCATTTCAACCAAGCCTGGAACCTTCACCGTGAAGGGTCTCAAGGGCGACGCTAACGGGGACGGAAGAATAACAGCCGTAGACGCCCTAATGGCCTTAAAAATGGCGGTGAGCATTCTACCGCCGGATCCCGCCTGCGACATGAATGGGGATGGCAGGGTTACCTCGCTTGATGCCACCCTCATCAGGGAGGAGGCCCTCAAACTCTAAATAGGTGGAAGGGGAGGTGAAAAGGGAAGGTTGATATTCTGGCGTAAGAAGAAGCCTAAAGACAGAGACGTATACTACGAGCCCAGTGTAGAAGAAGAGGAGGAAGAGGAAGACAGCAACAACGATAATAACGGTGATGCAGACTTTGACTGAAAAGAAGACCAAAACACCCTGAATTCTCTTTCTTTTTGACTATTCTAAAAGAAAAACCTATTTTGGGCTCTATTCGCTCCCTAAAGCTTAAAACTTTATCTATTTCCTCCTAATTTCCTATTTTAGGCTCTGAACTGGGATAGTTTAGGCTAAAAGCTAAGTTTTAGGGGTGAAAGCCTTGACGTTTAACCCTCTCGTCTCAGTCAATATTCCAACTAGGAATGCGGAGCGAACCTTAGGCTTCTGCCTCGAAGCCTTAGCCAGGCAAACCTACCCAAACCTTGAGGTCATCGTAGCAGATGGGCTCTCCACGGATGGGAGCAGACGCATAGCTGAAAAATACGGGGTCAGGCTTGTAACTTGCAGCGGCGGATTGTTGGAGGCAAGGTTGAGAGCCTTCCAAGCCTCTAAGGGCGATTACATTATGCTGGTTGACGCCGACCAAGTGTTAAGAAGCGACACCGTGGAGAGAGCTGTAAGGATGGCTGAGGAGGGCTATGACATGCTGGTCCTCGAGGAGGAGAGCTGGCCCTATTGCAGAGGCTTCATCCCAGCCCTCTACAAGGCCTCAAAGGAGGTAATAAACCGGAGGCTTGGAGAGCCCTGGGCTCTTGAGCCTGGCAGAGGCTTCTTCGTCCCAAGATTCTTTAGGAGAAGCCTCCTCGAGAAGGCTTTCAACGCCATACCCCCAAGCCTAATCTCCAAGGTTATCCACTACGACCACGACAGTCTCTACTATGAATGCTGGAAGCGTTCCAAGCGGATAGGCGTAGTGCGGAAGGCTGTCTACCACATCGAGCCGGACTGGAGGAAGCTCTGGAAAACCAATGTCCGGTATGGTTCCTCCCTAAACGTTTTCTCCGGCTGCGAGCAGTATAGGAGCCTCCTCGCTAAGGGTGAGTCGAGAATATATTTTGGGAGGCCTCTCCACCTCGGCCTCCAAGCCCTACTCCTCACCTTAATCCTGAAAACCGTGCAGGGGATAGGCAGAATAATTTATCATCCAACCGTTAAATGAGGCTGGGTGAACTTCAAGACTTCAGGCTGAAAACCTCTCAAAGCCTGGGGGTTAACCTTATTTTCCCCCTTAGGGGAGCGACTCTTCAAAAGGAGGCTTGGGCTTGACGGTTAGGCTGAGGAGGAGCCCTAGAAACCCCATCC
Source organism: Candidatus Hecatellales archaeon (assembly GCA_003662485.1). Lineage (GTDB taxonomy): Archaea > Thermoproteota > Bathyarchaeia > Hecatellales > Hecatellaceae > B25. Next base: position 10,689 of record QMYD01000006.1, read on the forward strand.
TGAAGCCTACTGAGAACTGGTGGGAGAACAGGCTTGTCTGCAATCCTGGAGTAGTGAAGCTGGAGAATGAAATCCACCTAGTTTACACCGCCAAGGGTGAGGATGGAATTGCGAGGTTTGGCTATGCGAGGATTGAAGGCTTAGACAGGGTGGTGGAAAGGCTTCCCCACCCCATCTTCCAGCCTGAAGAATGGTTCGAAGTGGATGGAGTGGAGGATCCAAGGCTAACCCTCCTAGAAGGCCAACTCCACATGCTCTACGCTGGAAAGGAGAAGGACATGGCGAGAATTGCCATCTCCACTATCAGCCCCAGCGATTTTGCTGGGAAGCGTTGGACGTGGAGTAGACACCGCCTCCTCCTACCCATCCTCGTAGGGGTTCAAAACAGGAATGCAGCACTCTTCCCCAGGCGCATTAGGGGAAGACTGGCTCTCCTCCACAGGCCGATGTGGATGAGCGAAAACATTTGGCTCTCATACTCCTATGATGGAGTCCACTGGTATGACCACTACGAGGTTTTGAAGCCTCGGCCAGGATACTGGGACGATGCAAAGGTTGGAGCGGCAGGCCCACCCATCGAGCTTGAAGACTCCTGGCTCCTCATCTACCATGGGGTGGAAGCGAAAACCTGGACCTACAGGCTTGGCTATGTTCTCCTAGACAAGGATAGGCCTGAAAGAGTGGTTTACCGGTGTGAGGAACCCATTCTCGAACCTGAAAGAGAATATGAGCGTAAGGGTGTAGCTCCAAACGTGGTTTTCTCCTGTGGGCAGGCTGTGGTGAATGGTAGGCTTGCCATATACTATGGTGGGGGGGATAGGGTTATAGGGGTGGCTGAAGCCCCCCTAAGCGACTTTAAAACCTGAAAACTTTATTATTCACGCTCTCTTATCATTTGTGGTGCCTACTTATGGAAGCTGAAGGGGGTGTAGGCCTCCTTGGCTTCCGGCACCTCAAATTTTAACTTTGAAAGGCTGGCAGGCCATTTCACACCCCACCGTTCTCCCCTGAAGACTCCCCTTCATAGGGCTTTCAGAATTCTGTTTCCAGCCCTCTCTGGGAGGCGTGTGACTGGTGCTAGGTATGCTGAGGGCGTTATCCTTAGGGCTTTGAGACGCAGATATAAGGTGGAAACCCTCTACTTCGACTGTAGCCCCCTTTGTAGGGCTCCCCTCCCAAAGGAGCTCTCCTACCTGCTTTTCGCCTTCTACCCCTACCTGGTCAGGGAAGCCTACGACCTCGTCTTCACCAGCGACAGCTACGTTTACGCAGACCTCGTATACGTTCAACCCCCAGCTGGAAACGTAAGCCTACCCGTTAAAGACAATATTTTCTTTGGTGAAAACCTCCTCGGCTCAGCCTTAAGGCTGCTTGAGTCGCCCCTAGACAGGATGGTAAGGCTTAACGCCTGCTTCATTGCCAACTCCAAGTACACGCAGGAGTTAATTAGAAGGTTTCTGGGGAAGCCTTCTGAGCTTCTTTACCCGCCAGTTCCTGTCCACCTCTACGAGGCTGGCTGCGAGTCTAGGGAGAACCTCGTAGTAACCATTGCAAGCCTCAATCCCAGGAAGAACCTTCAAATGCTCCCCGAAGTCTGCGAGAGGGTTCCTGAAGCCCACTTCATCCTGATAGGCTACCACCACCCCCAGTATGAGGGTCTCCTCAAGGATATTTTGAGGAGGCTTGCTGAGAGGGGGGTGAAGGACAGGTTCACCTATATTCCCTCAGCCAGTGAGAGGGTGAAGAAGTTCGTTTTGGAGAAGGCTAAGGTTCTCTTCCACCCCACCATCTGCGAGCCCTTTGGCATCTCCATCGTGGAGGGGATGGCTGCAGGCCTAATCCCCGTAGCCCACAATTCAGGAGGCCCAAGAGAGTTTGTCCCCGAAGAGTGGAGGTATGAGGAGGCTGAGGAGGCTGCGGAAAAAATTAGAAGAGCCCTCAAAGCCTGGAATCCTGGAAAGGCTGAGGAGATGAGGTGGAGAGCCCACTACTTCAGAGAGGAAAGGTTTGAGGCTGAAGTGCTAAACTTGGTGGAGGCCTTCCTCGAAAGGAAAACTTCAAACCCCATCAGTTAAGCAATCCCAAGTCCTTCTTAAACGGATTCTGTCTGTTAACTTATTGTTTGGCATACGTCCAGCGGATATGCGAAGCCAGTAGGGGTTTGGGTGAGCTGCATACTCGCTGTGCACACCCCCGACATAATAGCTTATGCTATTTTTATCTTCTCATCTTCTCTTACGTTTTGAATACCAGTTGATAAAAATTATCCAATACAGGAATAGTAATGTAATGATGCTAATCCAGTATGGTCTCTCAAAAACCGGTTTCGATAGCGTATTGAGATATGCTATCACACTTATTGTTACTATTACTGAGAGCATGATAACAACAATTTTTCGCAGCTTGTCTTTTTCCATTTTTGCTACCTCATTTCTGTTTTACTTTGATATAACTTGTATGCAGCCAATATGATAAGGAAAAGAATAGCCAATCCTGCAGAAATTTTTGGGTTAAGCATTGCTGAGAGCAACACGGAGAAAACTGCTAAAATGGCAACTATAGCCTCTGTTTTATTACTTATGTTTATTGCCTCCTTTCATATGTTTTGAATATTGCAAATTATACTTTACCTTTCATTTTTTACCGTATAAATTGTGAAATGTTGTTCTGGTAAAAAGTTGAATTCCTTTTCCAGTAAATAACCAGCCTTTTCCATTTCTTGAATGATAGTTTCCTTAGGAACGTAGTGTCCAAATAGTCTACGGAAGGTGAGAATTTTACCTTTTTTATACTCAACGATAGCAATTCTTCCATCAGGTTTTAAAAATCGTTTTAGACTCTTAAAATACTCTACTCGATTTGGTATGTGATGGGTGACATTGCGCATGAATATCAAATCTAAGCTTTTTTCAGGTAAATCTAATCTACCTCCTGATACAAGCGTTGGTATAACGTTATCCAGTCCTTTTTCTCTGGCACTATTCTTAACATACTCTAAAAATTCTGGTTTTGTGTCAACTGCATAAACCCTTCCTTCTTCTCCAACTATCTTGGCAAATCGCAGAGAAAAATAACCCCCTCCTGAACCAATATCTGCAATACTTTGACCGGGCCTTAATGCAATAGCTTCTATAATCTGGTCTGGTTTGTTTTTGGGGTTAGAAGCCTTTTTATTGAACATCTTAGCTTGAAAGTTTGCCATTTCATTTCCTCACTTTCATAAAACTATTTATCCCTTATAAGACAAATATCTTTTGTTTTCAGGCGCCCGATTACCCAACGTTTTGGGATATGTAAAGTTTGCTGTGGTAAATTTGGGCGGGTGGAGCAAGCTATATATCCTCCTGCTAAGTGACCGAAGGTGGTAACGAGGATGCGAAGAGTCAGGCAGGTCGTAGTCTCCCCCTGCATAAGGGGGGAGATGTGACGGGCACCTATGTTTCCTCCATCCTCGTGGAGAAATGTAAGCAGTGTGAGGTTTGCCCTCCGATTAAGGAGTGCCCCTCCGGAGCCTTCCAGAGAATCGACCCAGACTATCCACCCTTCATCGACCAAGAGGCCTGTATGGGCTGCGGAGTCTGCGTCGAGGTCTGCCCATACCGAGCCGTAATCCTCGTGAAGAAAGTTTAGCTTAGGACTAGGGCTGCAAGGTAGCCTAGGGCCATAAGCCCTTGGAAGGCTAGCACCACCACCACGTTCATTTTCAACGCTTCCATTAGGCCTTCAAGCCTGTCAAAGTTTTTGAGGCAGCTAGCTGAAGCCTTGAAGGCGAAGGGTAGGGTTAGGAGGCTTAGGAGGAGGGGGGCTGGAAGCAAGCCTAAGGCCACGCAGAGGATGAGGAAGGGGTAAAGGGAGAGAAGGGAGGCGGAATAAATTTTGGCTGCCCTACGTTTCCCAAGGACTATGGGGAGATTCCGCCTTCCACCCTTGAGGTCTGCCTCCACGTCTGGGAACTCGTTTAGGAGGAGGAGGTTGAAGACGAGGATTCCGCTGGGGATGGAGGCGAGGAGAATGTTTAAACTGGAGGAGGCAGCCTGCACATAGTAGGCTCCAAGCACTGGTAGGACTCCCATGCCAAGCCCCGCTGAAACCTCGCCCAGCATAAGCCTGGAAAGGAGGCTTGAATAGGATAGGGTGAAGAAGGCTCCAAGCACCAGCACCGGTAGAAGAAGCCACCCCACCTCCACTAGGAAGTAGACTCCAATTAGTGAGGCTAGGAGGAAGCAGGCCAGGCCGAGCCTAAGCACCGAGGAGGGCTTAAGCATGCCTGAGGGTAGAACTCCACTCCCCCCGCTGAACGGTGTTTTAACCGTGTGCAGGTCGATTCCAGTCTTAAAGTCGAAGTACTCGTTCAGCGTGTTAACGCTTACGTGGGTGAGGAGGAGGCCTACGAGGGCGAGGAGGAAGCGGCTGAGGTTAAACCAGCCCTCCCAGCAGGCTGCAGCCGAACCCAGCGAAACCAGGATGGCGGAGAGGGGTAGGAAGGGAGCCCTAACCGTTAGAAGCCAAGCCCTAAAGTTCAAGAAGATTCCCTAAACAGGAAAAAGCTGAAATCCCTTTTAGCCTTTCCTGAAGGGAAACCCTTAATTCCCATGCTAGCGAAACCATTCTCGGGTTGGCGAGCGGGCGGGCGGCTTCCCAGCCCCAGGAGGGCTGGAGGAAACTCCGCCCACCAGGCTTACCGCGGCGCCGCAAGGCGCTGGGGCGAGAGCCCCAAGGCCGGAGCA
>QMYD01000007.1 GCA_003662485.1 Candidatus Hecatellales archaeon
CCTCCAACCCTAAAGGAAATCTGTAAGCTGAACGGTTTTACGTTTCTCTTCAACCGTTTCACCCGCCGTGAAGAGCATTTCAATCTCGCTTTTAACCAGGGCTATCCTCTGCCTGTAGTAGGCTTCAAGCTGGTAGGCTTCAGCCAGCCACCGGGCTATCTCCAAATACTTTTCCACGGAGCCCTTGTAGACGGTTAGGGTTAGCTCCCCACCGCAGCGGGTGCAACGCCCCCCCAGCGGTATACGCCTAAACCTTGCATTACAACGCTTGCAGCGGAAGGCTTGGGAGGCGAAAACCTTAAGGTTTCCAACGATATCCCGCATGAGGTGGACGCCTAGAATTCTCTTGGCCACCTCCCCAACCTCTACACCCTCAATCCTGCTCATAAGCTCCATCTGGCTTCTAAGCTTCTCAGCCATGGTTTTAAGCCTCTTATACGTGTTCTCACGGATTCCCCCATTAATATCCGAGGTTTCATGGGTGTAGCCGTAGCCCTCATACTGGTCAGGCCTCCCCAACCTATGCACAACCATGCTGATGAGGGAGGCCACATGCTTTGGAGGCGCCTCCTCAAGGCTTCTAAGGTAGAACTCGAGTGGGTAGCGGGTTGAAAGGTCTAGGCTCCAAACCTGGTCGTCCACCTCCTGCGGGTTTACGAGGGGCTGAAGCAGCATAGGCGAGTCCATTACGCCTCCAATCTGGGCTGGCAGGTACTGCCTGGAAAAATTTAGGAGGACGTCGAGGGCTAGCATGAGGGAGTCCTCATCCCCATCGCAGTCCCTCCGCTTAGCTGAAATCCATAGGGGATGCGCATAGCAAACGTTGTGCTTGGTGAATCCTATAATGCGGCCGAGAACCCCGCAGAGGGTGTGGGGTGAAAGTCCAACCACGAGGTGGCCTACCAGGTCGCCCTTATCCTTAACCTTGTAGAAGGCTGGAAGCCCGTAAAACCTTTCGAGTAGCTCGTCTAGGAAGCCTGCAACCTTAACGAGGAAGTCTGCACACCTCTCCGAGATAACCACGTCTTGAACCTTGAGCTCGCAAACCTGCTCTGGGCTTTCAAGAGGCTTCCCCTCCTTATCCACGGTGTAGCCCAGCCTCCTAAGCTTCTCCACGGAAACCCCGATTTCGCAGGGCTTGAAGTGGGTTAGGGGTGCATTGGTTGAGTCAAACCTAATGGTTCCATCCTTGAAAACGGTTAAGCCGAACTTTGCCCTTAAGATTCCCTTCTCCAGCGGCTCAGGGGTTTTACTCTCATTCATTAGGCCCTTAACGCCCTTCACAGTTTCGGGGATGGATAGGCCGAGCCTGCTTGAAGCCCTCTCGAGGAGGCTTCCAAGGTTTACTGGCTGCCTCGCATAGGCTGCCGCCTCCACCCCGCATTTGGGGCAAACCCCGCCCTCAACTGTCTCCAAGCATTTCGGGCAGACCTTAACCTGGATGGTTCTACCCCCGCAGAGGGGGCACTGAAATTCGAGGGTTTCAATCCCGCAGCGTGGACATTTACGTCTGGCTATTTCAACCTCAACGGGTTTACCAGCTGCCTCCACAAGGTTTCGCTGGGGCCCCCCAGCCAGCCCCACGGGGAAGAGCACATGGACGGGAGGCTTCATACGCCTCTCCTTAGCCTTTTCAGGCCTACCCATCCTCACCCCAACAAACCTTGCATACTTATCCCTAACTTCGAAGCCTGCTAGGAGGCTTACAAGCCTGAGGGGGGAGGTTTCCCCAGTTGGCAGTGTCTCCCTCCCGTTCCCTATCCCAAGGCAGCGGGCTAAGGCGGCTGCATCATCCCTTCCAATTAGGATTTTCCCGTGGCCTACAAGGTGGGGTACGAGAAGCTTCTCTAGGAGGTTTTTCACCTCAGCCTCGGCTGGGAGGATGATTGAGTGGATGAAGCCGTTTGACTGTTCAAGCCTCGCCTGGCTGATGCTTCTCCTAAGCCTCAAAACCTCCTCAACCGTTAGATTCCTCCAGAAGTAGGTGTAGGTTGGGTGGAGGGGGATGCCTAAACCTGTTGAAAGCTTTAAGGCCTCCTCTGCGGTGGGCTTAACTTGGAGGGGCTCGCTGAGGAAGCCTTTAAGCCTTTCAAGGCTTACCCCCAGCCTTTCCGAGGCCTCCTCTAGGGAGCCTTGGAAGGCTTTCTGGATGGCGGCTTGAAGCTCCCAGGCCCACCACTCCTCCACGAAGCTTGAGGGTGCTAGCGGCCTATCGTTCTCATAGAATTCGGCGTAGGAGATTAGGAGGTCTCCGAGGAAGAGGATTTTATCGATTTCCCCTCGAAGCTTGTAGGCCTCCTCCAGGCTTTCAACCCTCACCACGGAGCCCGACTTGAGTCTGACTATGGGGGGTTCAATGGTTTCTACTGCCCCCACAATTCCACCCTTCCCCGGCAGTTCAAGTTTAAGCTGGGTTCCAACGGCTATGAAGCCCTCTAGGACAGCCATGGTTGCAGGATGAACTCCAACGCTGGTGAGCCCCGTATTTCTTGCTCTTCCATACCTAAGCCTGAATCTTCCCTCATACCTAGGCGAGGGGAGGGAGAAAACAGGCCTCCCAGCTATGATATCGTGGAGGTATTCGGCTTCCTCAGCCTTCCCAACCGCTACGTTTCTAAGCCAGTCCCAGCCTGAAAGGTTTAAGTCTTTAACAGCCTTCCAAACCTTGGAGGCTCTACCCGCTATCCCATCGTTAACCACCCTTAGGGCTCCACCCCTAAGGGCGTTGGTTTCCACGCTTGGAAGGTCTCTGAAGGTTGAAACCTCTATGGGGTCGGTTTTGATGCCCGTAACCTCAACGGGGAGGTTTCGAAGCACATATTCCAAGGTTTCATCGCTGACATGGTATTGGAAGCGTCCAACCTCCCTCTCGTAGAGGCGGAGCTCCTCGAGGAAGCGTCCAACCTCCTCGTCGGAAGCTCTCCAAGCCTCCAACCCCATGATCCGCCTAACATAGTCGCCGAGCACCACGACGAGAGCCTGCTCCGTCCCACCCGCAGACCTTATTGGGCCTGCGAAGTAGATGGCGAGGTGGGGGCCCTGCCTCGGCCTCCTCTTCACCGCCACCTTAACAATGCCGTGGATGTGGGCGGCTGTAACGCCGTCGGTTAGGATGGCTGTCCCCGTCCGAACAGCCTGCTCCAAGGCCTGCTCCGGTTCAAGGCTTCCAAACCCCCCGTAAACCACTTCCTCCGCTATTTTAAAGGCTAGGAGGGTTGGGGGAAGCCTGCTCAGCTCCCTTATCCGCTTGCCCACGCCTGGGGGGCCTACCGTGTGCTCCACCCTGTCGGCTAGGTCCCTTGAAATCCTCACCTCCTCCCTGGTTGAGGTGGATGGGTCTAACCCCCTAGCCTTCGCCTTATCTGCCAGCTGGAAAAGCTCCTCTAAACCCTGCTCAAGGCTTCTGAAGTATTCAAGGTAGGCTGGGCTAGCCTTCACCAGGAGGTTAACCTCCCCCCTCTTAGGTTAGCTTCCTCGCATAGAAGAGGTCGCTAAACCTGCAGTATATGTCAACAGGCTGGCTTGAAGGTGAAACGGGAAGCTCAGCAGATAAGCCGCAGATGCTACAGGTCACCCTGGCCTTTCCAGCTCCAGCATTCATAATAACCTTAACGGAGCGGGCGCCACACCTAGGGCAGATGAAAATCTTCGGCAGACTCTTCTTAACAACCCTAATAACCTTTCTTCTCCTTCTCCTACCCAACCCAGACCTGCCTCACTAAGGGCGAGGAAGCCTCCAACCTTAAAAAGGTTAAGGATTCACCGGAAAAGGCTTTCCGTTCAAAAACTAGAACAGCCTGTTCCAAACCATATGATTAAGCGTTTCCCCCACCCATTTAATGCTGGTGAAAGGAGGGTTGAGCACGGGTTTAAGAAACACGGTTTTAGCCCTATGCATAGTGGCTGTGGTACTGCTCGCTGTAAACCTCGTCCTCGTCCTGCCAGCCTACTCCACTTTTAAAGGCCGTCAGCCCCAGCCAATGGTGCAACTCTACGAGGCTGAGAAGGGTGGGCTTCTCCGCATCCTTCCGGCTGAAACCCCGAGAATGGTGGAAGCGAAAACCATAAACGTTGTTGGGGTTGGAACGGCTAAGGGAAAACCTGACAGAGCAATCCTAACCTTTAGTGTTATAGCCCGGGGGGAGACTGCTACCGAAGCCTACCAAGATAACGCTGAGAAAATTAACAGCGTCATCGCTACGTTGAAGGAGGCTGGAATAGCTGAGGAGCAGATGGAGACGGTGGGCTACAGGCTTAACCCCATATACCGGCATCCTAAGGGTGAAGAGCCCACCATAGCTGGCTACGAGTGTAGAAGTAGCTTAAAGGTTACCCTCACCAGCCTTGAAGGTGTGGGTGAAATCATTGATAGGGCTGTGAAGGCTGGAGCGAACCAGGTTTCCTCAGTAAGCTTCACCCTCTCAGAGGAGGAAAGGGAGAGGCTGAAGGCTGAAGCCCTATCCTTAGCGGTTAAAGATGCGAAGGGTAAGGCTGAAACCATAGCCAGGGCGGCTGGAATAAGCTTGGTGGGGCCTAAATCCATAAGCCTCACCAGCACACCCACGCCAATAATCTATAGGAAGGCCCTGGCCGAGGCTGCTCCAGTTCCAACTCCACCCCAAATAATTCCTCCGGAGGAACTTAGCGTAACCGTAACCGTCAGCGTGGTCTACGAGTTCAAGTAGGGGAAACCGCTTTAGCCTTAGGATGCCTCTTAACCATGTGGAGAGGCCTCAGGTTGGCTGAGGTAGGCGAAGCAGAGCTTGAAAGCAGGCTTAGGGGGAGAACCCTCCAAGTATACTGGTACATGCTGAAGGCTGGAAGCAGCCGAAGCTTTGGCGTTAGGGAGGTGCAGAGGGCGCTAGGCTTCAAAAGCCCAAGCGTAGCCCTACACCACTTAGAGAAGCTTAGGGAGCTAGGCCTTCTCTCCAAAACCCCAACTGGCGAATACTTGGTGGCTAGGGAGGTGAAGGTGGGCTTCCTAAGGTTTTTCATGAGGGTGGGCCGCTTCCGCTTTCCAAGATGCCTCCTCTACGCTGTCTTCATTACAAGCCTCCTAGCCGCCTACGTTGCCTTCTACCCCCAAACCCTAAGCCTCCACAACCTCATGGCCTTGGTCTTCGCCCTCTCAGCCTCAGCCATCCTATGGTTTGAAGCTTTGAAAGCCTTGAGGGAGGCTCCCCTCTAAAGCCTTATCATATACCTTCCACGCAAAGTAATTTTTGGTGGTTTGGATGGCTGTAGCCGCCTGTGGTATCGCCTGTGAGGTTTGCGGGGCGCTGGCGAAGGGGAAATGCCCTATTGGAGGCTGCAGTAAGGGTTCGGAGGCCTCGGAAAAGCTGGAAAGACAGAAAGCCGTACTGGGCTTTAACTGCCCCATCCTTGAATGCGCCTCCAAGAGGGGTGTAGACTACTGCTCCCGGGACTGCAAGGATTTCCCATGCAAAATCTACTATGAGGCAGGCTTCCCCTACAGCGGGAAATTCCTGGACATCATGGGTAAAATGGTTAGGGGAGGATAAACCTCCCCACTCTTTTTAGAAGGGTGAAAGAATAGGTGCCATCCTACGCTTGTGGGCAGTCTCCTCCACCGTAGACTTAACCCTTCCAACTAGGCTTGCCTCAACGCCTAGCAGGTTTGCCACCTCCTCAACGCCCAGTCCAAGGTCAACCAGCCCGTGCAGGATTAAATCGAGGGTTTCGTATTTTATGCCCAGCTCGGCTTCGTCGGTTTGCCCCGGCCAGAGTCCCGCCGTAGGCGTTTTATCCAAGATTTTTCGGGGTATTCCGAGGTGGGAGGCAAGCTGTCTAACCTGGGTTTTGTATAGGCCTCCGAGGGGGAGGAAGTCTGCGGCTCCATCCCCAAACTTGGTGAAGTAGCCCATGAGAATTTCCGTTCGGTTGCCTGCTCCCGCCACCAGCAGGTTGAAGCGGTTGGCGAAATAGTATAGGATGACCATTCTAATCCTTGGTTTAAGATTAGCCCAGGCGAGGATTTCCTTACGATTGAAGACTGGTATAGCCTGCTCTAAGGCTTCAACCACAGGTGCTATCTCAGCCTTAAAGATTTTTACTCCAAGCCTTCCAGCAAGCTCCTCAGCATCCTTAACATCTTCAGGATTTGAAACATTCCTTTCAGGCATGGTTACAGCGTAAACCCTTTCGGCTCCCAGCGCCCTAACCGTGAGGGTTAGAACGGTTGAGGAGTCAAGGCCGCCGCTTACCCCTACCACTACACCACGGCTTCCCGAAGCCTTAAAGAAGCTGGCTAAAAGCTTTTCAAGCCTCCCAGAAACTTTTTCAGCGTCGATTTGAAGGCTTTCAGGGCTAAGCCTAACCATACAGAATCCCACCAAAATTTAAGTTTCTCAGGCTTAAACATGTTTGGTTGGGGCGGTACACCCGTTGGCTGGCAAACTCATAGCCTTTGAGGGACTTGACGGCTCCGGTAAAACTACGCAGGCCCTCCTCCTCGTTGAAGCCTTGAAGGCTAGGGGCTTCAAAGCCTACTATACGTGTGAGCCCACCTACTGGAGGGTTGGAGACCTCCTCCGCCTCCATGTTTTAAGGCTTAAGCGGCGAAGCCCCGTGTATGAGGCCCTACTCTTCGCTGCCGACAGGTATGAGCATGTGGCCAGGGAGATTAGGCCTAAACTCCGCAGGGGCTACATTGTGGTTTCAGACCGATACCTGCATTCAAGCCTTGCCTATCAGGGAGCCTCAGGCCTAAGCCTCCAGTGGATTAGGAAGATAAACTTTTTTGCTCCAAAACCAGACCTCGTCATCCTCCTCGACCTCCCAGCTGAGAAGGCTTTGGAAAGAAAGCTTAGGGGGAGGAAGCCTAGAGGCTTTGAAAGCTTAGCCTTCCAGCGTAGGGTTAGGAAGGTTTACCTTGAAATGGCGGGGGCTGAAGGCTTCCTATCCTTCGACGCCCTGAAACCCGTGGATAGGCTTGGCAGGGAAATCTTGGAGGCTGTTCTCAGCAGGCTTAACCTAACGCCCCCTAAGGGTTGAGAGCTGGGGTGGGGGGAGGCCAAGCCTATCCGCCTCCAACCTTACCTGCTCAACAATCTTGGTTAGCAGTTCGTCTAGGGGGAGCCTCCTCGTCCCCTTCAAGTGGAAAACCTGGATTTCAGCAGTGTAGCTTTCAGGGAAAACTATTCTAACCCTTTGGAGGTCTCCCCAGAGAGACCTAGCCCTCCCCCCACGCCTATAGTTGGCATAGATTACGAAGTCTAGGTGGGGAAGCCTTCGCCCCCTAAGAGTTTTCCTAAGCCTCTCAGCCTCTTCTTCGCTTAGGTAGGAGAAGTCTCTGCCCTCGGCGACTCCTACCTCCAGCGTGCATGAGGCCTCCTCGTAGGGAAGCTGAAAGCTTAGGCCGTTAAGCCTGATAAAGGCTTCAGCAAGCAGCTTTTGAAGAGTATGCTCCTCGAATTCATAGTAGATTCTTGCGTAGGCGTGGATGATGGGTATGGGAAGCTCTGAAACCCCTATCAAAGCCTGACACCAGTTCACCCTTACAATAAGGTTAAGTAAAAGAGGATGGTTAAACTAGTTTGGTGAAGACTTTGCCTATAAGTGTTAGGGTTAGAGACGTGCTTGACCCCAACGTTGTGGTGGTTGACGCCTCAACAACGGTGCTTGAAACCATTAAGATAATGGTTGAGAAGTATGTGGGAACCGTGGTAGTCACGAAGGAGGGGCTCCCCGTAGGCGAGGTTACGGATAGAACCATCCTAGAGAAGTGTATAGCGAAGGGCCTGGACCCCTCAAAGGTTACTGTGGAAGAGCTTATGGAAGCCCCTCTGGTAACCATTGAACCCGATGCAAGACTTGGGGAAGCCATAAAACTCATGCTGGATAAGAGGGTTAGAAGAATCTTCGTAGTTGAGAAGGGGAAGATTATAGGGAGCATAACGCAAACAGGAATCTGCGTGAACATTCTAAATATTGCGGGAGCCCTCCAAGCCCTCTAAACACTTTCACCCTTCCCATTTTTCACTGGTAGCCTGAGCCCTTAGGCTTGAGGGTTATGGCTAGCTGCCCCGTAGGCCTCCAAACCTCTAGGAGGCTTTGGGGGTTAATCTTCAGGTAGGGGCCCTTCGCAGGATCATGAATATAAATGTAGTTTGCATCATAGCCAACAGCAACTACGCTATGTCTGAAGCTTCCAAGCAGGAGGCGGAGGATCACGGGGTTTCCAGCGTCCAGCTCAGCTTTAATGCCTTCAATACTTAAGCCTCTCACATATTTCGCTTCAACATATCTTTGGAGGAGGGGGAGCATGTTCTCAAAGCGGTCAAACCCCTGCCGGTTTATCTCCTCCTGCGAGATGTTGAAGCCGTAGTATTGGAGAACCATGCTGGCTGAGGCCTCTGAACAATACCAAGGCTTCTGCCTTACGAAGGGAACCTTTAAAAGATGGGCTTTGCAGGCTTCACCAACCGGGCTTAAAGAGCCACGGTAAAGGTTTTCAGGCTGCGGAAGCAGCGTGGAGGCATTAGAGAAAAGGAAGGATAGAACGAGGAGGATGAGGATTATTAGGAGGAGCTCCCTCCTTGAGAGGGGAGGCCGCCCACTCATGAAGCCTCAACCCCTTCAGGTATGAGGATGGCTGCCTCTAGGGCTAAGCCTGCCGCAGCCTCCCTACCCAAGCCTCTAACTAGCTGGAGTAGCTCAGGGGTTTCAGCCGCCTTAACAGCAAGGTCGAAGTAGAGGATTAAAGGTTTAGGTGTTTCATCGCCTTCGAGAAGCCTCCAGTAGCGTTTGGTATCCCTCCTAATCCTCTCAATCCTCTTCCGCCTGAAGGCTTCAAGGTTTAGCTTCCGCCCCCAAAGCTCTTCAGCCTCAGCCACGGATTTCTCGTAGGCGTCTAGAACCGTGTAGTCGAGGATGCGGAAGTGGAGCTTCCACCCCTTCCCGTCAAGCCTAACCTTAGACTCAACTCTCTCAACAGCCAGCTTTGAAAGGGCTTCAGCAGCCCATCTCCCCACGGCTATAACAGGGCTAACGTAGGCTGAAGCTATAACCAGGGCTTCAACCGCCTCAAGCGGGGTGGAAAGCTTTGAGGCGAAGGCTTCAGCAAGTCTTTCAAGCTCCCCACTTGGATAGAAGAGTTCAACCAGTCTTCCAAAGCCTTTACGCTTTTTGATTTCAACCATGGAGGGTGGTAAGCCTAAATCCCTGTATTTGAAACGTTTCACCAGCCAGCGGAGGGAGGCCTCCACCCCGCTGGTTTCCATCCTCGCTAAAACCACGCCTCTAAGGTTTTTGACTAGGGCTGCATACTTGGAGAGCATTCAGCCTCCTTCCAGCCTCCAAGAAAATCATCGAGATAAACTAATTTAAGCTTCCCCTCCATATCTTTCTTGGGAAATCTTGGAGCTGCCCGGGTTCGTTCTAACGGGTTTGGCAGCCCTGCTAGGTTTCATTGTGGTTTGGATGCTTACCTCGCTAGCTGTTTTCGCAGCTGGGAGGGTTATTGCTGGAAGCTACGCCACCTTCCCTAAGGCTTCAGCCCTAATCTTGGTTGGAGCCGTTCTCATAGGGTTAACCTACTCAGCCGCCTCCTTCATTCTAAGCCCCATCTTCGGCTGGATTGCAGCCCTCCTAGTTTGGCTGGGCCTAATCAAATACTTTTTTGGGACAGGCTGGATTGGAGCATTCCTCATAGCCATCCTAGCCTGGATAATCCTCGGACTACTAGCTTTAGGCCTCCTCACCGCCTTAGCCATGCTAGGGCTCCACATACCCTTTACGCCTAAGATTCCAGGCGGCGGAGGCTTCCTCCCAGCAGTCTAAACTTTGGAGGGGGAACCGCGTTGAATAGGGCGGCAGCAGCCGCCATAATCGCTTTGCTAGCCTTATCCCTAGCCTTCAACCTTGTAAACTACTATTCCACCCAGAACTTTAAAAGCGAAATCTCGGGTTTAAAGGCTGAATACTCCAGTTTGAAGAGCGAATACTTGAAGATTGGGGGTAACCTTCAAAAGCTAGACCAGAAGCTTAAGGAGCTGTCTCAAAGGCTTGAAACCCTTACCTCTCCACCCCCAACCACGGTGACTGTAACCGTTACGCTACCCAAGCCTGAGGGCTTAACTCCCCAGCAGGTTTTCCAGCAGGCTGAAAAATCCGTCGTTCAGATAGTTACTAGGGTGGTTACACCCTTTGGGGTGGAGGGAGGCCAGGGTTCAGGCTTCGTTTACAGCGCTGAAGGCTACATCGTAACCAATTATCACGTGGTAGAGGATGCTGCAAGCGTTGAGGTCCGCTTCATCGATGGCTCCTCCTATGAAGCTGAAATCGTGGGCACAGACCCCTACAGCGACCTAGCCGTCCTGAAGATTGGAGAGCTGCCTTCGGGAGTTAACCCCTTAAAGCTTGGTGACTCCTCCAAGCTTAGGGTGGGCGACACCGTGGTGGCTATTGGAAACCCTTATGGTTTAAGTGGAACCATGACCCTGGGTATCGTCAGCCAGCTTGGAAGGTTTTTGAGGGCTCCAGGAGGCTACCTCATCGTGGACGTAATCCAGACGGATGCAGCTGTTAACCCTGGAAACTCTGGGGGCCCCCTCCTAAACCTTAAAGGCGAAGTGGTTGGAGTTAATACGGCCATTGTTTCCCCCACGGGAGCCTTTGCGGGGATAGGCTTCGCCATCCCCTCCAATACCGTTAAAATGGTGGTTCCAGACCTGATAAGCAGGGGCTACCATCCCCACCCATGGGTTGGCGTAAGAGGCTTCGACATCACGCCGAGCATGGCTAGGAAGCTAGGCCTCCCCGTTGAGAGAGGCTTCCTAATTGCTGAGGTTCTGCCTGGAAGCCCAGCTGAGAAGGCAGGCCTCAAAGGAGGTACAGCCATCAAGGTGGTTGAAGGCCAGCGAATAGTGGTTGGAGGAGATATCATAGTGGGTTTGGATGGGGTGGAGGTTAGGGGGATAGCCGACATCCTCCTATACCTGGAAAGGCATGTGGAGATAGGTCAGAAAGTAGTCTTCCACGTGGTTAGGGATGGGGAAAGGCTTGATATTCCACTCGTCGTGGGGGAGAGGCCACCCCCAAGCTGAAAAGTTAGATTTTATATAGGGAAGCCAGCCTTCAAAAAGATGCCCTAAAATAGCTTGGAAGGCTGGGGGAAGGATTTGTCGCTGGAAGTCCTCAAGAAAATTAGGGAGATAGAGGAGGAGGCTAAGAGGATTATTGATGAGGCTGAGGTTAAAGCCCAGCAGGTGCTGAGGAAGGCTGAGGAGGAAGCTGAGAGAATCAGGAGGGAGGGGGTGGAGAGGGGTAAGGCTGAAGCTGAAAAGATGATTAAGAGGGCTGAAGCCTCCATAGAGGAGAAGGTGAAGCAAGTGGAGGCTGAAGCCGAAGCCCAAATCTCCACCCTAAGGGAGAAGGCCTCCAAAAACATGGATAGAGCGGTTGAAAGAATCCTAGCCCAAATACTGGGGGTTGAAGGTTGAGCCAGGCAGTAGCCAAGCTCGGAGAGGAAATCGTAAAGGAGGCTAAGGCTGAAGCGGAGCGGAGGCTGGCTAAAGCCGAGGAGGAGGCTGGGAAAATTCTTGAGGCAGCTAGGGCTGAAGCCGAGAAACTCGTAGAGGAGGCTAAGGCTAAAGCCCAAGAGGAGATTGCGCTTCTAGAGCGTAGAAGGCTGAGTGAGGCTAGGAGGACTGCAGCCCTGAAAATCCTGGAGGAGAAGAATAGACTACTATCCGAGGCCTTCAAGAAAGCCTACGACCAACTGAAAAACCTTAAAACTGAAACCTACAGTCAAAGCATTACAAAGCTTTTGGAGGTTTCCGCTCCAAGCCTCGGCTCCCCAGAGGTTCAAGTGAGATTTAACAAGCGAGACTTGGAGAGGCGGAACCGGCTGCTCAAAAACCTGAAGCTCTCCGACGTGAAGCTTACTATAGTGAATGAACCCGTGGAGACGGTTGGAGGCTTCATCCTTTCAAGCCCCGATGGAAAGATTAAGCTTGACCAAACCTTTGAGGCTAGGCTTCAGCATGCGGAGAGGCTGCTGAGGAAGGAGCTTTCCAAAATCCTCTTCGCCTAGTAAGGCAATCCTCTTAAGCGAAGCCTTTCTCTAACAAGAGTAGGGTAGAAACTCCTTTGAAAATCTTAGAGCTTAAAAGCTTGGTGGAAGCCCTGCCAGGCGGGGAGAGAAGGCTTTTCAGGAGAATCTTCCAGGTTGAGGAGGTTTGGGGTAGGCTTCGAATCCCGGAGCCTTTAAAGCCCTGGGTTGAGGAGAGGTTTGAAAGCCTAAGCCTCGTGGAAAACCAGCGCATCCTCAAGGTGGTTAACAGAGTTACGTTGGAGGGAGCCTTCTTCAACGAGCTTAGAGGCAGGAGGCCTGTGGAGAGGGCTACCGTAAAGGTTAGCCTCGAAGCCTCTGAAGACTGCTTCTTCTGCAAGCCTGAAAGCTTTACGGCTGAGGATGTTTTCGGCAGGCTTCATGGCAGATATGGGCTAACCGCAGCCAACCTCACCAAGTATGATGGCTGGCACAGCCTCATCATCTTCGCCGAGCATAACCCGCTAAAGTATGGGAGAGAGGAAATCTTAGACTACCTAAACCTGGCTGTGGAATGGTTTAGGAGGGTTAGGAGGGAGGATTCCAACGCTGTTTTCCCCTTCCTCCTCTGGAACTGCCTCTGGCGGAGTGGAGCCTCCCAGATTCACGGCCACCTCCAAGTTGCTATGAGCCGGAAAGCTTACCCGAAGGTGGAATACCTGAGAAGGTGTGCCGCCTGGTACAAGGCCAAATACAGGTCAAACTATTTTGAAGATCTCTTTAGGATTCATGAAGCCTTGGGGCTGGCCTTCAAGCATGGGAATGTCGGGGTGATGGCAAGCCTTACACCGGTTAAGGAGAGGGAGGTGGTCCTCCTAGCCAATAAAGCCGGCTTAAAGCTTTTCGAAGCAGTTTTCAAGGTTTTGGAGGCCTATAGGAGGCTTGGCGTTAGCTCCTTCAATCTTTCCATGGCTCTGCCTCCCATGGCTGGGGTACGGGGCTGGGAGGGCTTCCCAGTTTTAACCAGGCTGGTTGACAGGGGAAGCCTTGAGGAGCGAACCTCGGATATGGGTGGAATGGAGCTTTACGCTGCCAGCATAGTCTCCTCCGACCCCTTCCAGCTTGCTGAAAACCTGAAAAAGGCTGGTTTTCAAAACATATAAAAGGGTTGGGCTTCTCCCATTCTAGCGCTAGTTTAAGCGTTTAAGGGCTGGTTTACGCTTTAACCCTTTCTCCCTCCAGCTTTTGGAGGCTGAAGGGAATGGCTGTCTTCATGGTGGTTACCCATGGTAGGAGCTCCCTCGACCTTTACAGTTTAAGGCTTTCACGCCACCTGCATGTTCCCACCATCCACACGGACATCTACCAAGAGCTTTCAAGGCTTTTCAATAAGCTTCCAGGCCTCGAGGGCGTCAGGTTCACCCTTAAGGCTTTAGACTTCATTAGGAGGCTTGAGGGCACTCCAGGCATACCCCACCTGCCCAACCACCACCTTGGAAGATTTACAAGGCTTCTAAGGAAACCCTTCATTATAACCGTCCACGACCTCATGCGGTATATTGATGCTAAGGGTCTTGAAGGAGCCCCCCTCATCTATAAGCCTAAAAAATGGGATGCAGTGGGCTTCACCCTAGACTTTGAGGCTGCTAGGAGGGCTTTGAGGGTTATTGTTCCCTCAAACCATACGAAGAGGGATTTGATAAGGCTTCTAGGGGTTCCAGCCTGGAAGGTTAGGGTTGTACCCCACGGGGTGGATGAGGTTTTCAAGCCCACCCAGGCTGGGAGGCCCTGCAGGGAGCCCTACATCCTCTACGTGGGCTCCGAGCATCCGAGGAAGAACCTTAAAACCCTGCTGAAGGCCTTCAGCCTCCTCAAAAGGGAGCCAGCCTACCGGAAGCTTAAACTCGTAAAGGTTGGGAGGGCTGGTGGAGGGGAACGAGACTTTAGGGCTGAAACCCTCCGGGTGGCGGAGGCCCTAAAAGTGAGGGAAGACATAGTTTTCGTGGACTGGTGCAGTCAGGGTGACCTAGCCAGCTACTATAGTCAGGCTGAAGTCTTCGTTTTCCCCTCCATTTAGGAAGGCTTCGGCTGGCCTCCCCTCGAAGCCATGGCCTGCGGCTGCCCCGTCATATCCTCTAACGCTAGTAGCATGCCTGAAATCCTCGATGGTGCAGCCCTCTTTGTTAACCCATACGATGTTGAAGGTTGGAAGCAGGCTTTGGAGCAGGTTTTAACCAGTGACAGGCTTAGGAGGAGGCTTTCCAACATAGGAATGCTTAAGGCTAAAACTTATACGTGGGAGAAGGCGGCTAAGCAAACCCTCCAAGTCTACATGGAGGCTGAAAGCGAGTCTTAACCCCCAGAACCTAACGGGATTTTTAGCCTTCGGTTTTCCGGGCGAAGGTTAGGTAGCCCGTGTGGGCTATGGTTAGGGTTTCAGGCCTCGTCCTCCCAGCCTCAACCTGATATCTTCTAATCATGCACTCGAAGGTTTCAATGTTGGCGAAGCCTGAAGCTTTTAGGGCTTCAACAGTTTTCACCACCTGCTCTATGGTTGGGCTGAAGGAGGCGAAAACCCCGCTTGGCTTCAAAGCCTTCCAAGCGTTTCCAACCACCAGCCATGGGGTGGCTAAATCTAAAACCACCGCATCCACGCTGGTTTCCTCAATGCTTTGGGTTACATCCCCCAGCTTTAGGGTTACGTAGTCGAGCACCCCCGCCCTCTCAAGGTTTCTCCTAGCAGCTTCTAGGAGTTCCTCCCGGATTTCGTAGCTGTACACGTGGCCTGTAGGCTTTACGTGGTGGGCGAGGATGCTGGTTAGAGCTGCACTCCCCGTTCCAGCCTCTACCACCCTTGAACCAGGCCCTATCCCAGCGTAAAGGATGATGAGAGCCATATCCTTCGGGTAGATGATCTGGGTTCTCCTCGCAAATTTTACAGCGTAGTCTCTGGGCAGGGGCTTGAAGGCGTGGAAAACCGTTCCAAGACTGCTTTCCACCCTAACTCCGTAGGGTTTGCCGATTAGCTCCCCCAGCCTAACTACACCCTTGTGGGTGTGGAACTCTTCCCCACTTCTAACCCTAACCAAGTATTGCCTCTTAGCGTCGAGGTGGAGGAGGACGTCGCATCCATCCTGGATGAGCTCCAAGCTGAAAACCTCCAGAAAAGGAAAGGGTTAAGCCGGGTTAAGAAGGTTCCCCGCAAAGCCTTACAAAGTTCTCTATTATTAGGGGGCCCTCGTTTCCC
>QMYD01000008.1 GCA_003662485.1 Candidatus Hecatellales archaeon
CTCACCCCATTGTCGTAGGCCTTCCAAGCGGGGAAATAGGCCTCCTTAACGATGACTTCCGTCCTCTCGCTTGAGGATTCCACCCTCAACTCTATTTTGTCCCTACTCCAACTCCAAGAAACCTTAGCCTGGGGTTTCACGTCTACATAGCTTACCTTATGCTGGTTTTCGTAGAGGATTATGCCCTCAGCCTCCAGTACAGGCTTGAAGTGGGAGTTTTGAAGTAGGTATGTGCGCCCCTCCTCTGAGACGAGAATCCACCTTATCCCGTAGTCGTCAGCCCTCTCAATGAAATGCCTGATAAGCCCATCGTTTTTACAGTTGTTCAGCGTGTAGGTTTTACCCACCTTTTTGAGCATGACGAGGATGCTGCCCTGCGGATACCAGCCGTCGATAAGCCTCTTCCCCGTATAGTGGGGTAGGAGGTAAACCCAGAAGGGGCAGTCTATGGCTAGGATTCTGCCGAAACACTGCTGGGAGGCCAGATAGCCTGCTATCTCAGGTGGAATTCTCCCCACATCCACCTCCTGAGCTACAACCTGTGGGGTAGAAGCCAAAATAACGGCTCCAGCAACCACGTTAACAGTGAGGAGTAGGGTGACCAGTAGGGAGGTGCTAACATATCCTCCGAAAAGCTTCCTAGAAACCAAGCCGAAATCATATTTTTCCCTAGTGGCGAGGGCTACAGCTAGCGGAATAGAAGCGTAAAGCTGGAAGCGCATCAAATCTACTTCTCCTCCCCCAGGAAGCAAGAGTTCCCCCGGGAGGAGGTAGGCTCCATAAATGAAGAAGAGGAAAACCCAGGCTAGCATCACCCTACTATACATATCCTTCGTTTTCGAAAGCCTTTCAGAAAGCATGGAAACACCTAAAACCGTTAGGATGAAGATAACCGACGCTACAGGGAGATAGTATAGGCTTGAAGGGTTGAAGGAGAGCTGATGCCAGTATTTCAAGTATACGAGGAAGGGGATAAGCCAAAAGCTTGAGAGAAGCAAGCCGAAGATTAAGGGGCTACTAAGGGAGAAAACCTTCCTAAGCTTTGCTCGAAAGCTTTCCCTCCCAAAAAGCACGTTTAAGAGGAGGATGGCAACGCTAATGGTGAGGATGTAGGCTGAAAGGTGGTGGGTTAGAAGGGTTAAGGCGAAGAAGCCTCCCGCCGCAAGCACGCTACGCTTTGAATGGGTTTCAACAGCCTCAAAAAAGAAGATTAAGGCTGCAAGGTAGAAGGGCATAGCTACAATATTTGGAAACCTTCCGAAAACAATCGAGTTTAGGGGGATAAAGGGGATAAGGGAGAAGAAGAGTGTTGCGTAAGCCGCCCTCTCCCCGCTGAGGCCAAGCCTCCTGCAGAAGAAATAGAAGACGATGGGGGCTGCCAGAATGAAAACAACTTCTACAAGCTTGTAGGAGAGTAGGGGGTTTAAGCCCAAAAGCGTGGGGAGATATGCAAAGAAATAGGAGAGGGGTGGGTAGAAAAGGAAGAGTGGCATTCCAGCATACCAGTCGAAAAACCAGGAGGCTAAGCCGTTATCCACCATGTAGAGCAGTTTAGGCAGGTGGGAAAAGGTATCCATCCCAAGCGGATAGCTCGTAGAGAAAAGCTGCGTTGCATAGATGGCAGTAGCCAAATTAACAAGCAGCGCAGCTAGCATAACCATAGAAGCCTTAAAGCCGTTTTTCCCTGCGAGAAAAGCCTCAGCAGCCCTCTCCATCCTATCCCCCAGCTTCACCATAATATTTTAGGGTAAGACATTTTATTTTTTGTTTGCATGCCTTCTAAGGTTTAGGATGTGTAAGGCTTGCAGGGTTCAGGTCTCCCCTCGAAGGTTTGCAGGAAACCTATTAAGCATTTAGGGTTAAAACCACGCATGACCGTTGGGGAGCTCCTAGCCGAAATGGAGGGTGCAGGCTTTGGGGCTGGAAGGCTTGCTAGGGCAGTCGAAATCTACGAGGAAATGGTTAGGAGTGGAGCCCTCATCCTCCTCGGCCTTGCTGGAGCCATGGTTCCAGCTGGAATGAAGAAGGTTATAGTTGAAATGATAAGGCGTAGGATGGTTCACATAATTGTTAGCACTGGGGCCAATATGGTTCACGACTTGTTGGAAGCCTTCGGCGGAGCCCACTACAAAGGCGCCTTAACAGTTGACGACCGCCAACTCTACAAGTGGCAGATAGACAGAATCTACGACGTGTATGTTCCCGAGGAGTATTTTAAGGGGTTCTTCGATGAGCCTCTCCTAAAAATCTTCGGGGAAATTGTGGGTGAAATCGGTGGGGAAACCCTATCCTCAGCCGACCTTCTAAGGGAGATTGGAGGTAGGGTGGAGGATGAAAACTCCATTGTTGGAAATGCCTTCAAGTATGGGGTGCCCATCTTCGTCCCAGCCATCCAAGACTCCTGCATAGGGCTGCTACTCTGGGAAGCCCAGGCGAAATATGGGCAGAAGCCTCCAACCATAGACGTGGTCAAGGAGCTTGACCAGTTCTTCTCAGCCGTTAAGGGGGCGGAAAAGCTTGGAGCCCTAATCGTTGGGGGTGGGGTTCCCAAAAATTATATTTTCCAGGCGGCCTTCGAACTTAAAAAGCCCTACGACTACGTAATTCAGATTACGATGGATAGGCCTGAGCCTGGAGGGCTTTCGGGTGCAACCCTGGAGGAGGCTGTCTCCTGGGGGAAGGTTGGCGAGAAAGCCAGAAAGGTTCAGGTAATATCTGACGCCACCATATGTCTTCCCCTCCTAGTTGCGGCAGTAATGGAAAGGCTTGAAGGCTGAAAGGCTTGGCCAGGCTTATTTCACCCGTGAATCCTTTCGCCGGGATTCAGGTAGCCTGGGAGGAAGCTGACTACGTGATTCTCGGCTTCCCCTATGACCTAACCAGCACCTATAGGTTTGGCTCCAAGCATGCACCCCAAGCCCTAAGAGAGGCCTCCCTAAACATTGAAACCTATAGTCCTAGGACAGGCCTCTTCCTGGAAAACCTTAAAATCAGGGATTTGGGGGACCTCGAGGTTTCAGGGGAGGAGGACCCCTTCAAGGAGCTCGCCAGCGTCTTCCATGAGGTTTTTCACGCTGGAAAGTTTCCCGTAGTGTTGGGTGGAGAGCATACGCTCACCTACTCTACGGTTAAGGCTATGCCTGAAAACGTTTCCCTCCTCGTTTTCGACGCCCACCTAGATATGAGGGACACCTATGAGGGTAGAAGGTTCTCCCACACCACCCACTTGAGAAGGCTGACGGAGGAAATTAGTCCAAGCCGCCTCCTCATGGTTGGGGTTAGAGCCATATCCATGGAGGAGCTTGAATACGCGAGGAGAAAGGGGATACGCTACATCACCTCCCAGCAGATTTCAAAGCTGGGCTTCAAACGGGCTCTTCGAAGGCTTGAAGAATACCTTGGAAATACCTCTAGCCTCTACATAAGCCTCGACATGGATGTTTTGGATCCAGCCTACGCTCCAGCTGTCTCAAACCCGGAGCCGGAAGGCTTAACACCAACCCTCCTCCTAAACTTTTTGGAGGCTATAACCTCAAAGGTTCCTGAAATTGTGGGCTTAGACCTGGTTGAACTCTCCCCAGCCTACGACAGCGGTGCCACCGCCATCCTTGGAGCTAAAATAATTTTTGAGGCCTTATGCCTAATCGAGGCTGCAGGCTGCCGGAGGTAGAAAGCAATTTATAGGCTCACCGGAATATTTCACATGGCTAGCACATGTCTGAGCAGGATTCACTGGATAGGTTTCTTGGGGAGGAGGTTAAACCCTCCGAGGTGGAGGCTAAAGACTCCTCCTCAGACTGGTTTGAAAGACTTAAAAAGATATTGGATGAGCGCTCTGCCCCTGCAGTTAAGTTTTCAAGAGCCTATCTTCTCTCAGCCTCCTATGATGGAGACCTCCGATGCGCCGTCCTCAAGTTTTACGATCCAGCTGAAAATAGGATACTCTTATGGTATGATACTACGGGGCATACGCCCTACTGCTTCACCAATCTAACCCCGGAGGAGCTTCAAGCCCTACCTGAGATTTCAGGACGTGAAAACGTTGAGGGCTTCGAGGTTGTTGAGAAGCATAACCCCCTCACGGATAGCCCCATAAAGGTTACGAAGATTCTTGCTAGGGATCCGCTGACCATTGGGGGTAGGCCTTCAAGCCTTAGGGAGCGCCTCCCAAAGGCTAGGGAGGATGCAAAGGTCTGGGAAGCCGACATAAAATACCATGAAAACTACCTCTACGACCTCGGCTTCGAGATTGGGATGCCCTACACGCTTCGGGAGGGTGAAACCCTTCCAAAACCCGACGTGGGGGAGGCTAAGCTACCCAGCGGGCTTGAGGAAGCCTTAAAGGGGGAGGACGAAGACTTCAGAAACTACACGGCTGAATGGGTTAGACTGCTTGAATGTCCTGTTCCAAGCTTCAAGTTTGCTTCGCTAGACATAGAGGTTGAAGCACCCAGCCTGGACAGAATTCCAAATGCTAGGGAGGCTCTATACCCGGTTATCGCCGTATCCGTGGTTGACAGCGAAGGGAGGAAGCGCGTCCTACTCCTACGGAGGCAGGGGGTTGAAGAGGGGTCAGCTGAGCTCGATGAAAACGTGGAACTAGAGTTTTACGATGATGAGGTTTCCCTGCTTGGGGCTACCCTTGAAATTCTAACCCACTACCCGATTATCGTAACCTTTAATGGTGACGACTTCGACCTTCGATATCTCTGGCATAGGGCTCAGAGGCTGGGCTTCCCGAAGGGTGTTATCCCCATAGATATGGGGAGGGAGTCCGCCCTCCTAACCCTCGGAATCCACATCGACCTATACAAGTTCTTCTTCAACCGAGCCATCCAAGTCTACGCCTTCGACCAGAAATACCGTGAAAACACGCTTGAGGATGTTGCCTCAGCCATCCTAGGCGTCGGCAAACTCCCCATAGGGAAAAACGTCTCCGAGCTTAGCTATAGGGAACTGGCGGCCTACTGCCTTAGAGATGCGGAGCTAACCTATCAGCTGGCAGCCCTTGAAGGCTGCCTAACCCTCAAGCTTATCCTAGCCCTAGCAAGAGTTTCAAGAATGCCTGTTGAAGACGTTTCAAGGCAGGGTGTTTCAGCATGGATTAAAAGCATGATGTATTATGAGCATAGGCGGAGGAACCTGCTTATTCCATCGCAAAGCGAAATCCTCGCCTTTAAAGGGTATACCACCACCCAGCCCGTAATCAAAGGTAAGAAGTATCGGGGAGCCGTGGTTATAGAGCCTAAAAGCGGCGTAAACTTCAACGTGGTAGTTTTAGACTTTGCAAGCCTATATCCAAGCATCATCAAGCGGTGGAACCTATCCTATGAGAGTGTTCGATGCCCCCACCCGGAGTGTAGGGAAAATAGGATTCCGGAGACACCCCACTGGGTTTGCCGTAGGAAGAGGGGGATAACAAGCCTCATAATAGGCTCCCTCCGAGACCTTAGGGTGAAATGGTATAAGGTGAAGGCTAAGGATAAGAGCCTCCCCCAGGAGGTTAGGTCTTGGTACGATGTTGTCCAGCGCACTTTAAAGGTGGTGTTGAATGCAGCTTACGGCGTCTTTGGAGCTGAACACTTCGTTCTTTACTGTCCCCCCGTGGCTGAGGCAACAGCCAGCATAGGGCGATACGCCATAACCAAAACCATTGAGAAGGCTCAACAGCTTGGAATAGAAGTCATCTACGGCGACACTGACTCCGTCTTCCTTCGAAACCCCACCGAGGAGCAGATAGCGGAGCTAGTTAACTGGTCTGAAAGGGAGCTAGGCATGGAGTTAGATGTGGACAAGGTCTACCGTTACACGGTTTTCTCCTCGAGGAAGAAGAACTATGTAGGTGTCTACCCAGATGGAAGTGTGGACATTAAGGGTTTAACGGGTAAAAAGCGTAATACGCCTGAATTCTTGAAGAGGGCCTTCTCCGAAGCTGTAGGAATCCTCAGCACTGTTGAGTCGAAGGAAGCCTTCTCCACTGCTAGGGAAAAAATTAAAGCCATAGTGAAGGAGTGCTATGAGAGGCTGAAAGGCCGAAGGTATCCCCTAGAGGACTTAGCCTTCACCATTGTGCTTGGCAAGGATGTAGAAGACTATGAGAAAACCACCCCCCAGCATGTTAAAGCAGTTAAGGCCCTTCCAGCTGAGGCTAGAGAGAAAATAGGAGCAGGCTCCGTTATAAGGTTTGTAAAGGTTAGGAGGGATCCCGGAGTCAAACTCCTATTCCAAGCTAGCCCAGAAGAAATAGACCTTGAAAAATACGTGGAACATATTCAGTCAACCTTTGAACCCCTACTTGAGGCTTTAGAAATAGACTTCGATGAGATTCTGGGTGTCCCCAAAACTTCGAGGCTTGAACGCTTCCTTTAAGCCCTACCTAGGTAAGCTATTTAAGTGGAATGGCGGAAACCGTTTTCAGTCTTAAGCATGAATAGTCGGCGTTGCTGAGCCGTGGAGGGACGTAAGCCTTTGAGGGGAGGCCGAAAAGCCTCAAGGTTTCTTCTCGTTTTCCTAGCCCTCTACGGCCTCTGGCTTCTACTTGTTTCCACGGTTAGGTTTGACGAGCTGGTTGTGGGGGCTGCAGCCTGCCTGCTCATCTCCTATTTAACCTCCGCCATCATGGTTTATGGAGGGGTAAAGGATAAGCTAAACCCGGTGAAATGGTTTTGGGCTTTAGCCTACCTCGCCTACTACTGGTTTTACGCTGAGGTTAGGGCTCACCTAGACGTTATAAAAAGGATTCTGAATCCTAGGATGCCTCTAAAGCCCGGAATCGTCAAGGTTCCCTACCATTTAAAATCGGATTGCGGAATCGTCTGCGTTGCAAACTCTATAACCAATACGCCTGGAACGGTTACGGTTAACGTGGATGAGGCTGAAAGAGTCTACTACGTCCACTGGATCTGGGTTGTAAGCCCAGATCCCAAGGTCTGCTGGGAGAAGATCTCCTCAGGCTTCGAAAACTATGTTAGGAGGTTTCTGGGTTGACAAGTTTCCTCGAACTGTTCTTCCCCTACCTGATTGCAGGTTTCTCACTTAGCCTTTGCTTAGCCTTCCTTCGGCTTGCTCTCGGCCCAACGGCTCCGGACAGGGTTATAGCTGGAGATGTTATGGTAAATGTTACCATAGCCGTTTTGGTTCTCCTCAGCCTCCACTATGGGGAGGCCATGCTCCTAGACATCGCCCTACTCATAGCCATGCTGGCCTTCATAGGGACGCTTATCATCTCCAAGTACCTAGAGGGGAGGGATGTGGGGGATTGAGCTGGCTTGAGCTTCCCAGCCTAGCCCTCTTGCTCATAGGGGTTTTCTGCGCCAATGTTGGAGCTTTAGGCCTGCTAAGGTTTCCCGATGTTTTCGTGAGGTCTCATGCTGCAACGGTTTCCACTATTGGTGGAAGCGTTGTCTCCATTTTCGGCTTAGCCATTGCTGGAAGCCAGCTTGGAGCAGCCTTCCCCGCCAAGGCTATTCTAACAGCCCTAATAATCCTGTTTACTTCTCCAACAGGAACCCATGCCATTCTTAAGGCAGCCCACAAGAGTAGGGTGCCCATGTGGCCTAAAACCTTCTGCGACCTGCTAAGGGAGGAGGAAAAAGATGGCTGAAGGCTTAGGTTTCACCCTCCTATTCAACCTATTCCTAATTTTAAGCGTGGTTTTAGCTGTCATAGTGGTTGAGCTTAGAAACCTCCTTTACGCTGCTATCGTGGCGGGCTTCTACGGGCTGGTCATAGCCGTCCTCTACTTCCTCCTTCAAGCTCCCGATATCGCCTTAACGCAGGTAGTGGTTGGGGTAGGCCTTCAAACAGCCCTCCTAGTGATAGCCATCTCAAAAACCTTGAGGGTGGAGGAGGGTAGTAGAGGGTTGAGGTTTTCCATGGTGTGGCTAATCTTCCTCTTAGCCGTAATCCTCATCTTCACGGTAGCCTACGATTTCCCCGGCTTCGGCCAGCCGGTGGGGAGGGTAGGCCAGTACTATGTTGAAAACGTTTTGAGGGATGTTGGAGCCTGGAATGCTGTTGGAGCCATAGTCTGGGATTACAGGGGCTACGACACTCTTGGGGAAACCCTCGTCCTCTTCACAGCCATAATTGTCGCGCTGGTGGTGTTTAGGCATGCCCACGGAAAAGGGGATGAGCCTAATCGTTAGAACGGTGGCCAGGCTTCTGGCGCCAGTGATGCTGCTGGTAGCAGCCTACATAGTCCTTCACGGCCATATTACGCATGGGGGAGGCTTCCAGGGTGGCGTACTTGTCTCCTGCACCCTTCTCCTTTTAATCATCGCCTTCGGCGTCGACTACGTGGAAGCTAAGGTAACCTTCAATTTCGGCCAGGTTTTTAGGAGTGCTGGGGCTACCGCCATAATCCTCGTAGCCCTCGTAGGCCTAGTTTTCGGCTTCTGGTTTTTCAAGAATGTTGGGGTGTACCCTTACGGCTTTCCAGGAGAGGTTTTCAGCGCTGGAAGCCTTACCCTCTACAACCTTGCGGAAATGGCGAATGTTTCAGCCAGCTTCCTCGTGGCTTTCTACGTTCTCATCAGGTTTAGGAGGCGTGGGAAATGAGTTTCGAGGCAAACTTCCCTTACATCGTATGCATGCTACTCGTCAGCATAGGCCTATACTGCATCCTCTGCAAGAAAAACCTAATAAAGATAATCTTGGGCTTCATCATTCTGAGCGATGGGGTTAACCTTTTCTTTATAGCCCTCGGCTACAAGGCTCATGGTATACCGCCCATCCTCCACGAGGAAACCTTCCAGCATGGGCTTGAATACTTTTATAGGGCTGCGGTTGACCCCCTACCCCAAGCCTTCGTTCTAACAGCCATCGTAATCAGCATGGGGGTGGTTACCGCTGCCCTGGCTTTAGCCGTAAAAATCTACCAGCTCTATGGCACCCTTGAAACCACGAAGATTAGGAGGCTGAAGCACTGATACCAGCCCAATGGCTCCCCGTGGGCTGCATAGTTTTACCTTTGGCCGCAGGAGTAGTCCTGATCCTCCTTGGAGCCTATACCTCGTCTAGGTTTCAGGCTAGCGTGGCGGTTGGAGCCTCAGCCGCAACCATGGCTATGTCGCTTCTGCTTCTCTTTGAAACCCTTAAGGGGAATATAGTGGTCCATAAGATGGCGGGGTGGAGTGCTCCAGTAGGCATAATCCTGGTGGTCGACGGCTTCAACGCCTTTATTGCCTCCATAATCGTGGGGGTAGTGCTTGCCGCAGCCGTCTTCTCAATTGGATATATGCGGGGTGAAGCCTCGCTCAACTATTACTATGCGCTGGTTATGCTCATGCTTGGGGGGATGATGGGGGTTGTCCTCACTGGCGACCTTTTCAACCTTTTCGTTTTCCTAGAAGTAATGAGCATTTCAGCCTATGGGCTTGTGGCCTTCAAATCTTATGAGATGGAGCCCTTGGAGGCTAGCTTCAAATACTTGATTATGGGTGGTACGGCTACAACCATTATCCTTCTTGGTGTAGCCCTCATCTACGGGGCTGTTGGAACCGTTAACCTCGCCGACATAGCCTGCAGGCTTAGGAGTGGAAGCCTCCTCCCAGGGGTGAGCGGAAGCCTTGTCCTCCCTGTAAGCCTCGCCCTACTGGTTACGGGGTTTGGGTTGAAGGCAGCCGTGTTCCCCCTGCACACCTGGCTTCCAGACGCCCATCCAGCTGCCCCCTCCCCGATAAGCGCCATCCTCTCAGGCGTAACCATCAAGGTTGGAGTCTACGCACTCTTCAGAATTCTCTTCGTTATACCGTTAAACGTGGATTTCGCCTTCGCTGTAGCGGTGCTCAGCGTTTTAACCATGACGGTTGGAAACGTTATGGCCATGCTTCAAACAGATATTAAGAGGCTTCTCGCCTTCAGCAGCATAGCCAACATAGGCTATATTCTCTTAGCGTTATCCGTCGGCCTTAGCGGTGGAACCTACGGAGTCTACGGTTTAACCTCAGGCCTGCTCCACGTTCTAAACCACGCCATCATGAAGGGGCTCCTCTTCCTCACGGCTGGAGCCATTGTTCACGCCGCTGGAACGAGAAACTTGGAGGAGTTGGTGGGCATAGGCCACAGGATGAAAGCCACGGCGATAATCCTTGTGATAGGTGTGCTCGCCATGGCTGGGGTTCCCCCCTTCAACGGCTTCATCAGCGAATTCTCCATCCTCCTAGCAGCCTTGGGGGCTGGAATGGGATTCTTCGCAGCCCTAATGCTTGCCAACATTCTTCTAGCCTTCTCCTACTACCTCCGCCTCCTCTACATCCTCGTATGGCAGGCTCCCAGGGAAAGCTTAAGCACGGTTAGGGATCCATCCCCCTCCATGATCCTGCCCATGAGCGTGTTAGCCTCCCTCTGCATAGTTTTCGGCGTGTGGCCTCAGCCAGTCCTCATGCTCTCCCACCACGCCGCTCTATCCCTGCTAAACCTGAACGGCTACATTGCAGCCTCCCTATCCTAACGCTTAAGTTTAGGGTTAGCTAGGTATGGTTGAGGCCTCATGGTCTCTTGGGGGAAGAGTCTGAGGCTTGAGGTTATCGGCGTTCAGGGAATCCCGCTGATTAAGCGTGGAGACAACATTGCCAGGCTACTCGTGGAAGCCCTTAAGCGGATGGGTGAAAACCTGCGGGATGGAGATGTCGTCGTGGTCTCCCAGGTTATCGTTTCTAAGGCTGAGGGTAGGGTGGTGAAGCTTAAGGATGTGAAGCCTTCTCTGAGGGCTAGGGTTATGGCTGAAAGGCTTGGAAGAGAGGCTGAAGTGGTTGAACTCATCCTCAGGGAGGCTGAGGAGGTTTTAAGGTTTAGGGATGGCCACCTCATTACGAGGACTAGGCAGGGCTATGTCTGCGCCAATTCGGCTGTCGACCTTTCAAATGTTTCGGGAGGGGATGCAGCCTCCCTTCTACCCTTAGACCCAGACCTCTCAGCAGAGAAGATTAGAAAGGAAATCCGTAAACTCACGGGGAGGAAGGTTGCAGTTATAATTTCAGACACCTTTGGGAGGCCTTTTAGGCTGGGTCAGGTTAACGTAGCCCTAGGCGTTTCAGGAATGGAGCCCATCCATGATAGGAGGGGTGAAAAAGACCTCTACGGGAGAAAGCTCCAAGTGAAGGAGATAGCAGTGGCAGATGAGCTTGCCTCCGCAGCTGAACTCGTAATGGGGGAGGCTGACGAAGGTATACCCATAGCCATCATCCGTGGATATAAGTATAAGCGTAGTAGGAGGCCTGGTGGGAGGAGGCTTATAAGGCCGGGGGAGAAGGACCTATTTCTCTAACTTCCAAAGCTTCACCGTTATGGAGGTAGGCTTCTCAGGAAGCCTCTTCAAAGGTGAAATCATTCCGAGGATGATGGAGGCCACCATACTCCTAACGAAGGGGTTTAAGGGTATCTCCTCCCCGTCGACTTGAAGCTTAACCATCCATTCACCATTCTTCAACTCTTCAGCCTCTCCCTTTCCATGATTTCCGTGCACTCTTCAAGCTTAGCTGCTACGTATTCTATTTGGTCTTCGGTTATGGAGACTGGGGGTAGAAACCTTAGAATTCTCGTTCCAGAGCTTAGGGCTATTACGCCTCTCTGGAGGAGGCCCTGTAGAACGTCGAGGATGTCGAAGCGGTATTCGACGGCGAGCATGAGGCCTAACCCCCTAACCTCCCGTACCACCCTATACTTTTCCGCAAGCCTGGAAAGGAAGCCCTTAAACAGTTTTCCAAGCCTTTCAGCCCTCTCCCAAAGCCTCCCCTCAATCAGCACGTCGATGGTGGCTGAAGCTGCAGCGCAGGCCAGGGGGTTACCGCTGAAGGTGCTTGAATGCTCGCCTATGCTTAGGCTTTCCAAGATTTCATTCTTAGCGAGAGTTATGCCTATGGGAACCCCGCTTCCAGCAGCCTTAGCCAGGCAGATAATGTCTGGAACCACGTTCCAATGCTGGTAGGCGAAAAGTTTCCCTGTTCTACCGAAGCCTGTTTGAATTTCGTCGAAGATGAGGACGATGCCGTGGCGATCGCAGATTTCCCTAAGCTGGGCTAGGTAGCCTTCAGGAGCCACGTATACGCCTCCCTCCCCCTGAATGGGCTCCACAATAACGGCTGCCGTGTCGCTTGTTATAGCCTCCTCCACCTTCTCAGCCTTCCCGTAGGGGACAAAGCGCACTCCTGCGAGGAGCGGCTCAAAGGAGGCCCGATACTTCGGATTCCATGTGGCTGAGAGGGCTCCCATCGTCTTCCCGTGGAACCCTCTCACCATGGCTATGAACTCCCGCTTCCCCGTATACTTCCTCGCAGCCTTCAAGGCGAATTCAACGGCCTCCGCCCCACTGTTGGAGAGAAAAACCCTTCCCAAGCCTTCTGGGGCTATGAGCTCAAGCCTCCTGAGCAGTTCAGCCCTAGCCTCAGCGTAAACAGAGCCATGGCAGGCTAGGAGCTTCTCAGCCTGAGCCTTTACGGCTTCGACTACTCTGGGGTGGCAGTGGCCTAGGAAGGCTGCACCATAACCCGCCATGCAGTCCACGTATTCCCTTCCATCAGCATCCCAGAGGATGGCATCCCTACCCCTAACAGCAACTATGGGGCGCCTCTGGAAGACTGGGGCGATCCACCTATCCTCAAGCCTAATTACCTCTTCACGTTTAACCAAGCCTTTTTCGCCCCGCTTAGGGTGTGATAAGGGTTCCAGCCTCATGGTGGAGGGCTGAGGTTACAGGTTTTTCACCCAGCCCATAAGTAATCACGACTTCCCTAACACCCATGCTGAGGGCTTCAAGGGCTGCGTAAACCTTACGCTTCATCCCATGCCCTATTCTTGGAAGCTCCTCCTCAGCCTCAAAGGAGCTTAACCTCTCCACGAGTTTCCCATCTAGGATTACACCCTCCACATCCGTGCAGTATACGAGGAGGCTAGCCTTTAGAGCTCCAGCTAGGTAGGCTGCAGCCCTATCGCTGTCCACGTTTAGGAGGTTGTATTCATCGTCTATGGCTATGGGAGCTACCACGGGCAAGTATCCAGCCTCTAGGAGGCTTCTAATAAGCCCGCTGTCAACCTCCTTAATCTTCCCAGTGTAGCCTCCATCTATGGCTATTCTCCGACCCCTATCATCTAGGACCACCAGCTTCTTCTTCCTTTCAGCCTTGAGCAGCATCCCATCGGCTCCACTCAGCCCGAGGGCTTTTATACCCCGAGCCTGGAGGGAGGCTACCAGCTGCTTGTTCACTTTTCCAGCCATAACCATGGTGTAGATTTCCATGGTTTCCCTATCCGTGTAGCGGCTTCTCATCCCGTCAGGCGAAACAATAAATTTCTGCTCTTTACCCATCCGCTGGGCAACCTCGGTAACCAGGTCTGCCCCACCATGAACGAAAATTATGCTCCAATCCTTGGAGAGGGCTTCCAAGTCGCTGAGGATTCCTTCGGGGATTCCTCCCTCCCTAACCAGTCTTCCTCCAACCTTAACCACGAGGATTTCCCTAGCGCTCAGCCTTTCTCACCAAACCCTCTCCAGCCACTTAACCCTTAACTTTAACATTCTCGAAGGAGGAGAAACCCTTAAAGGTTTCTGAAGATGTTAGCAGTCCGGTTTACCTATGATGATTGTTTTTCCAACCCCAGCCTCCAGAAAGTTTTCCTTAAAGGCTTCCCTAAACATTTTTCTTGCTAGGTCCCCGCTGCAGTGGCATGGTGCAACCTTAACCACGCCCAGCCTGCTAAACCCTTCAATTATCTGCGAAATCCTCTGCTCGCTTGAGCCTGCTAGGTGGAAGCCTCCCAAGACAAGGTAGAGCCTGCGACCTGTAAGTTTCGAAGCTTTCTCAGCCATTCGGTCAACTCCGGGATGGGCGCATCCGGTAAGCATTATTAGGCCTTCCCTCGTATTGATTAGGAGAGCCTGCTCCCTTGGGGCTGAACCCATCTCACCAGTAGTACCAACCCCACGGCATATCCTAGTAGGGCCTGAAACCTCAATAACCCTGCAGCCGCAGGCTTTCAACTCCTCCTTGAAGGATTTAGGGAAGCTTTTGGGTAGGTAAACGTCTGGGTGGAGGCCGCGTTTAAGGAGGCCCCTAAGCCCTCCAACATGGTCCCCATGAATGTGGGATAGAACAACCAGGTCAACCTCTGACGGCTTAAAACCCAGCTTTTCAAGGTTTTCTAGGAGGATTTCAGGGTTTCCACCCGTGTCGAAGAGGATGGTTTCACCCGGCGTTTCCACGAGGCAGCTGAAGCCCCAAGCCGTCTTCAACCCCTCCACATAGGGATAATTATCGTAGACGATGGTGAGTTTCACCCATTCTAGGGCTTCAAGCTGAAGGGTTTGGCTTAAAGCCTGAGGTTTCACCTGCCAGCCTAAAGCCATGAAGATGAAGGCTGAGAGTAGAAGAAGGGATAGGCAGAATTTGAGAATCCTCATATGATTCTCCTCCCGGTTTCAGCTGTTGGAAGCAGACCCCTCCCCTCCCTCTCTAGGGCCTCCCTAAACTCTTTGGAGGCTAGGGTTTGGAGGAAGGCTTTAACCATAGGCTTCTCCAGCCTGTCAAGCCTAACAGCGAAATCATAGTTTTCGGTGGCTAGGGGGATGAATTCAAGGTTTTGGGCAGCATATTCTACGCCGAGGCCTACGTCAGCCCTACCCTGAAGCACTGCAGAGGCTATGGCTGAATGGGATTTAACCTCCCACCTGTAGCCCCTAATCCCAGCAGCCAAATCCTCAATTTTAACACCTTTCTCCCTGGCGAGCTTAGCTAGGTGGAAGTCGAGGAGAAGCCTTGTTCCAGAACCTTTGTTCCGGTTTATGAAGCTTATGTCTGGGCGTAGCAGGTCCTCTAGCCCCTTGAAGCCCTTCGGGTTTCCCTTTGGCAGGATGAAGCCCTGTCTTCGAATGTATCCACGGTAGAGGGCAACCTTACCCTCAAGGCCATAGCGCCTAATAAAGGAGACATTATATTCGCCTGTAGCCTCGTCGAGGAGGTGTATTCCAGCAATGTCTGCAAGGCCTCTTCTCAGCGCTGCTAAACCGCCCATGGAGCCTGTTGAAACCACCTTGAAAACTGCCCATGGCTTCTTCTCCCTCAAAATTTTAAGGAGGATTTCGAGGCCTGGGCAGTGGCTTCCAATAATGGTTAGGTGGGGGGGTGTAAGTCTGGCTCCGAAAAGCTTTACCCTAACGGGTTCACCCTCCTCAAGGAAGGAGATGTTC